>NZ_JAALEE010000084.1:0-23132 GCF_014145265.1 Dietzia sp. CW19
GCGGGCGCACGACTCCGGCGTCGGCGCCCAGGTAGATCAGGCCGGGCAGCGCGAACGCCCGCCGGTGGGGCACCGCGGGCACGTGTCCCCGACGGATCATCACGTCGGAAGGGTCGATGGTGTGGCCGAAGAACGCGCGGAGGTCGTCGCGGACCTCGGGGGGCGGGTCGAGGGGTGGGGGAGCCAGTCCCAGGGTCTCGAGACGCCGGTCCACGGCGCGAGCGGTGGCGCCGACCAGGTATCCCAGCGCATCCGCCGCCCGGGCGACGGCGGACCTCATCCGGCATCGAACGCCGGACCTCGACACCCCGCGGGCCAGCAGTTCGTCCTCGCGCGCCACCTGTTCGTCTGCGAGGAGTCTGCGCAGTCGCTCGACCAGCCACCGTGGGGCGGGGGGTGGCGGCGTGCGGGCCATCGGGAGTCCTCCCGGAAACAAGTGGGCCCCGGATCCTCACGGATCCGGGGCCACTTCTACTGTCTCGACACAGTGTGCGCGAGGGGGGACTTGAACCCCCACGTCCGTTAATAGGACACTAGCACCTCAAGCTAGCGCGTCTGCCATTCCGCCACTCGCGCTCGCACACTGATGACCTGCACCGGTTCGTTCCCGGCTTGGTCGTGCGAGGAATGACACTAGCCGATGCGCGAACCGTGGGACAAATCGGACCCCGCTCACACACGGCGCCTGCCGGTCATCGCTGGTAGACAAGGACGTGACCGGCTGGGGGATGCCTCCCCACACCGTCCGACCCAGGAGGATGACGATGACCGACTTCCGCGTGCCGAACCCCTATGACGCCCTTCCGGATCTCCCCGCGCTCGAGGTGACGAGCGAGTCCTTCGCCGAGGGCTCCACCCTGTCGTCCGCGCAGCTCGGCGGGAAGATGGGCGTCGAAGGCGGCGAGGACAAGTCCCCACAGGTGAGCTGGAGTGCCGGACCGGAGGGGACCCGGACCTATGTGGTGACCGTGTTCGACCCCGACGCGCCGACCGCCTCGGGGTTCTGGCACTGGTCGGTGGCCAACATCCCGGCCGACGTGACCTCGCTACCCGAGGGGGCGTGCACCGGCGACGACACCTCGGGCCTCCCGGAGGGGGCCGTCGTGGTCCGCAACGACGCCGGGTTCAGGGGGTTCGTGGGTGCGGCCCCACCGGAGGGCCACGGTCCGCACCGGTACATCCTCGCCGTTCACGCCGTCGGCGACGAGATCGAACTCGGAGAGGACGCCTCCTGCGCCTTCGTGGGGTTCAACCTCTTCGGGCAGGGCCTGGCCCGCGGGACCACCACGGCGCTCTTCGAGCAGTGAGAGTCAGCTGACCGCGGAACCGACGGCC
Organism: Dietzia sp. CW19; assembly: GCF_014145265.1. Taxonomy (NCBI): domain Bacteria; kingdom Bacillati; phylum Actinomycetota; class Actinomycetes; order Mycobacteriales; family Dietziaceae; genus Dietzia; species Dietzia sp. CW19. The sequence continues at coordinate 1,336 of NZ_JAALEE010000084.1, forward strand.
TCCGCCAGGGAGGCGAACCCGCCCTGCCGGAGCCGTCGGGCGACGAGCTTGTTGGTCCCACGGATGAGACCGGGGCCGGTGAACACGAAGCCGGTGTAGGTCTGGACAAGATGAGCACCGTGGGTGATGCGGTCCCACACGTCCTCCGGGGTCTCGACGCCGCCGACCGAGATGATGACGATCCGATCGCCGGCCCGCTCGTGGATCCGGGCGAGCACCTGGCGGGACCGGTCCGCGACGGGTGCCCCCGAGATCCCGCCCGCGCCCATCGCCGCCACCGTGCTCGCCGGGGTCGTGAGCCCGTCGCGCGAGATGGTGGTGTTGGTGGCCACGATGCCGGCGAGGCCGAGCTGCACGACGAGATCGGTGACCGCGTCGATGTCCGCGTCGTCCAGGTCCGGGGCGATCTTGACCAACACCGGGATCGTCGCCACGTCACGGACCGCCGTGAGGATGGGACGCAGCGATTCGACCGCCTGCAGGTCCCTCAGGCCGGGGGTGTTGGGGGAGCTGACGTTGACCACCATGTAGTCGGCCAGCCCGGTGAGCATGCTGGCCGAGGCCACGTAGTCGCGAACGGCGTCCTCCGCGGGCACCACCTTGGTCTTGCCGATGTTGATCCCCACCGGGTCGCTGCTGCGCCGACGACGCAGGTTGTTGGCCGCGTTGCCCGCGCCGTGGTTGTTGAACCCCATGCGGTTGAGGATGGCCCGGTCCTCCGGCAGCCGGAACAGACGAGGTGACGGGTTGCCGGGCTGGGGTGAGGCGGTGACCGTGCCGACCTCACTGAAACCGAAGCCGATCGCCCCCCACGAGTCGACGGCGGCCGCGTTCTTGTCGAAACCGGCCGCGAGGCCGAGCGGCCCCGGAAAGCGACGTCCCAGGACATCCTGGGCCAGCACCGGATCCCGGACGCCGAGGAACCGGCGCACCAGGGAGCCCAGTGGCGGCACCAGGGTCAGCAGCTTGAGAAAGCCGAATACCAGGTGGTGGATCCGCTCCGCCGGAAAGCGGAACAGCACACTCTTCATCAGCGAGTACACGGTCCTCCTCGATGGGACGTGGGTGGTCCTTCGATCAGCTCGACGGCACGGGCAGTGATGGGCGCATCAGGTGGAGGCCGGCACCGTCGGAGGAACCGACGACCACGGTCCCGGAGGCCGTGACCACCAGCGAGTCCGGCTGACGTACCGTCGCGATCTCGGCACGCCGGACCCCTGTGCCGTCGCCGAGATCGTACGCCTGGACGGTGTTGGTTCCGGTGGAGGTGACCCAGACGACGTCCCGGGTGGGGTCCCCGGCGACCGCCCAGGGGGCCGCTGCGACCGGGAACTGCTGGTGGAGCCGGATCGGGGAGGTCGAGTAGACGAGGAGCGTGTCACCCACGGTGTCGCTGGCGACGACCGTGCCCTCGCCGTACTCGTCGAGTCTCCCGGCGCCCTTCCCGGCGCGCAGGAGCGGTCCCGCGCCGTCCTCGTCCAGGTCGATGCTGGCGATGACGGTGTCCGGTCGGCTGAACGCCGTGACCGAACCGTCCCGGGCCACACTGATCCGATCGACCGATGTCAGGCCTGCGAGGCGATGCTGTTCCGTCCCGTCGGCGTCCCGGACGACCACGTCGCCGCCGGGGGCGCCCGTGAGCAGGCGACCGTCGGTGGTCACGGCCGCCGCGGTGACCGGTCCGAGTCCCGAGATCTCGCGTGCGTCACCTGCCGCCGTGACCACGACGACGCCGTCGCCGAAGGGGACAAGAACCGTCCCGTCGACCCCGGCAGTGGCGGTTCCCGCATCCGCGGGCAGCTCGACGGTCGTCTCCGGGATCCATCGGGTCCCGTCCACGCGGGCGATCTCCAGAGTCGGCGGGCCGTCGACCTGCGCCACCACCCTGTCGCCCACGGCGACCAGGGAGGACACGGACCCCGGGACCGGGACGACCTCACCGCCCTCGGGATCGGAGACCTGGGGCGACGCGGCGGGACGGGCGTTACCCTGCTCGATCCCGGTGTAGTCCTCCAGTTGGCTGGTGGTCGACGCGCAGCCGGCGAGCCCGACGGCGAGGGAGAGCAGAGCGGCGGTCACAGCGGAGCGGCGGTGGACACGAAGGGGCACGGTGTTCCTTTCGACGTCTCCACAGTGTCCCCCACGCGGGTCCTCAGTCGCCGTCCAGGTCCGGACGACTACCCTCACGGCGGTGCGGTGAGTCACCCACGCCCATGCCGACGTTCCCCGACAGAAAGCAGCGCCCGTGAACCCGACGGTCCTGGCCGCCCCCGCTGCGGACGGCATGTCCTGGCTCCAGGTGATCGTGCTCTCCGTGATCCAGGGGATCACGGAGTTCCTGCCCGTCTCGTCCTCCGGGCACCTACGCATCTTCTCCACCTGGCTGTTCGGTGCGGACGCGGGCGCCTCGTTCACCGCGGTCATCCAGCTCGGCACGGAGGCCGCCGTGCTGGTGTTCTTCTTCAAGGACATCGTGCGGATCCTCGTCGCCTGGTTCCGGGGCGTGTTCTACCGCCGGCACCGCGACGACCCGGACTACCGGCTCGGCTGGTACGTGATCATCGGATCGATCCCCATCGCCGTGATCGGCTTCCTCGGCAAAGACCTCATCCGGGACGCCGCCCGGAATCTGTGGATCACGGCGATCGTGCTCATCGCGTTCTCCTTCGTGTTCCTCATCGCGGAGAAGGTCTCCAAGCAGGACCGCCCCGTCGACGGCCAGTCGCTCGAGGGCTTGACGATGAAGGACGCGGTGGTCATGGGACTGGCCCAGTGCCTGGCCCTCATCCCCGGTGTCAGCCGTTCGGGTGGCACCATCTCCGCCGGCCTGTTCCTCAACATGTCCCGCGAGGCCGCCGCACGGTTCTCCTTCCTGCTGGCCATCCCGGCGGTCCTGGCCTCCGGGTTGTTCAGCCTCCCCGACGCGTTCGAGCCGTCCGTGGGGCAGTCCGCCACCGGGATCCAGCTGATCGTGGGATCGGTGATCGCGTTCGTGCTGGGCTACGCCGCCATCGCGTGGCTCCTGCGTTTCGTGCAGAACCACTCCCTGGCCTGGTTCGCCGGGTACCGCATCGTCCTGGGCCTGGTCGTGATCGCGCTGCTGTCCACCGGCGCGATCCCCGCGACCTGACCACACCACCGAAGTGGCGCGGCGTCGGTAACCTGCCGTCATGACCGTCATCCTCCTCCGCCACGGCCGCTCGACCGCCAACACCGCGCTGACACTGGCCGGCCGCACGTCCGGGGTCGGGCTCGACGAGACGGGCCGGGCGCAGGCACAGGACCTCTGCCGACGTCTCGCCGGCCTCCCGGTCGAGGCGGTCGTCCGGTCGCCGCTCATGCGCTGCCGGGAGACGGTCGAGCCGTTGGCCGCCGCGTTCGGGGTGGAGCCCGTGGTCGAGGAGGGCCTGGTCGAGGTCGACTACGGCACCTGGACCGGACGGACCCTGACCGAGCTCGCGTCCGAACACATGTGGTCGGTGGTGCAGCAGCACCCCTCCTCGGCCGTCTTCCCCGGGGGTGAGTCCCTCGCCGAGATGGCCACCCGCGCCGTCTCGGCCGTCCGGGAGCACGACCGCCGCCTGGCCGAGGACGCGGGCCGTGACGTGCTGTGGGTGGCGTGTAGCCACGGAGACGTGATCAAGTCGGTGATCGCCGATGCATACGGCATGCATCTCGACCACTTCCAGCGCATCGTGGTGGAGCCGGGATCGGTGTCGGTGGTCCGCTACACCCCCCACCGGCCGTTCGTCCTCCGGGTCAACGACACCGGTGGAGACCTCGCCAGTCTCCGCGGGGAGCCCGCCGGACACGTGGGCAACGCCACCGCCGGAGACGCCAGTTCGGACGCGGTGCCCGGCGGGAACGTACCCTCATGAACCGCACCTCCACCCGGGACCACCCGGCACCACACGGCAGCACACGAGGGAGACGACCGGCATGAGCAGGGAAGTCCACGAGTTCCGCGACCCGGCCCGGTTCGTGGTGGGCACGGTCGGCCAACCCGGCGAGCGCGTGTTCTTCGTCCAGGCCACGGGCGGCGGCCGAACCGTCTCCGTCCGGTGCGAGAAGCAACAGGCCCAGATCCTCTCGGAGCGGATGGGGGATCTCCTCGACGAGATCGCCGCGAAGTCCGATGTCCCCGTCCCCCCGGCCGCCGGCGTCGTGGACGACCTGGCGCCGCTGGAGATGCCCGTCGACGCGGAGTTCCAGGTGGGCACGATGGGCCTGGGGTGGGACGGCGAGAAGAGCCAGATCGTCGTGGAGCTGCTGGCGGCGGACCCCACCGCCACCGACGAGTCGGTGGTCCTCTCGGACGCGGAGGACGCCCCGGACGCGCTCCGCGTGTTCCTGACCCCGCAGCGTGCACGGCAGTTCGTCCTGCGCAGCGAGAAGGTCGTCTCCGCCGGGCGCGCTCCGTGCCCGCTGTGCGGCGAGCCGATCGACACCACGGGTCACCTGTGCATCCGCCTCAACGGGTACCTCCCGCGCTCCGGTGACGCGCTCGCCGACCTCGTCGACCCGTGACCGCCCGCCCGCCGGGCCCCGAACTCACCGTTCTGCACCGGATCCCCTCGGGAAGCAACGCGGTGTACCGCTGCGTGGACGCCGAGGGCGGGCACTGGGTGTACAAACCGTCGGCGGGGGAGCGGCCGCTCATGGACTTCCCCGACGGCAGCCTGGCGGCCCGGGAGATCGCGGCGTACGCGGTGTCCGTGGCCCTGGGGTGGGACCTGGTGCCCGAGACGGTGGGAGCACACGGCCCCGGCGGCCCGGGGATGGCGCAACGATGGATCGACGAGCTCGACCGGGGTGAGGCGCCCGGCCACGACCCGGTGGACGTCCACCCGGTGGGCGCCCTTCCCCCCGGCCGGGTGGCGGTGCTCCGGGGTGAGGGATCCCGCGGGGAGGACGTGGTGGTGGCGCACGCCCTGGACGAACGGCTCCGTCGTATCGCGTTGTTCGACCACGTCGTCAACAACGCCGACCGCAAGGGCGGACACGTCCTCGTCGACACCTCCGGCCTGATCTGGGCGATCGATCACGGCCTGTCGTTCCACACCGAGCCGAAGCTGCGCACCGTCCTGTGGGGGTGGGCCGGCCAGCCGCTGCCCCCGGGGGATCTCGAGGGACTGGGCAGGGTGCGCGACGGGCTGTCCGGGGACGCCCTCCTCGCGGAAAGCCTGCGTGACCTGCTCTCACCCGCCGAGGTACGCGCACTGGGCGCTCGGGTCACCGCACTGCTCGACGGCGAGGTGTTCCCCGTACCGGGAGCGGGCTACCCGTTACCCTGGCCGCTCTTCTGAACCCGCCCGGTATCTAGACTCGCCCGCATGCACTCGTGGCCCCCGCCTGCCGTCCCCGCCGTCCCCGGCGACGGTGCCCCCCTGAAGTTGTACGACACGGCGAGCGGACAGGTCCGGGAGGTGTCCGCCGGGCCAGTCGCCGGGATGTACGTCTGCGGCATCACCCCCTACGACACCACCCACCTCGGTCACGCGGCGACCTACCTGACGTTCGATCTGGTGTACCGGCTCCTGCTGGACGCCGGACACGAGGTCCACTACGTCCAGAACACCACGGACGTCGACGACCCGCTGTTCGAGAGGGCGGAGCGAGACGGCGTGGACTGGAGGGAACTCGGGGACCGTGAGACCGATCTGTTCCGCTCCGACATGGAGGCGCTCCGCGTGCTCCCACCCCGCGACTACGTGGCCGCCACCGAGACCATCGACGAGGTCGTGGAGATGGTCGCCGAGCTCGTCGACCGCGGCCACGCCTACCGGATCGATCCCGGGGTCGACGGGTACCCCGATGTCTACTACCGACACCGGGCCACCCCGGCCTTCGGGTACGAGTCGGGGTACGACGCCCAGGAGATGGCCGCCGCGTTCGCCGAGCGCGGCGGGGACCCGGACCGGCCCGGCAAGGAGCACCCGCTGGACGCACTGCTGTGGCGGGTGCAGCGACCGGGGGAGCCGTCCTGGCCCTCGCCCTGGGGGGCGGGCAGACCCGGATGGCACATCGAGTGTTCGGCGATCGCCCGGAACCGCCTGGGTATGGAGTTCGACATCCAGGGTGGGGGCAGCGACCTCGCGTTCCCACACCACGAGTTCTCCGCCGCCCACGCGGAGGCCGCGACCGGTCGTTCCCCGTTCGCGCGCTTCTACGTGCACGCGGCGATGATCGGCCTCGACGGGGTCAAGATGAGCAAGTCGTTGGGCAATCTCGTCCGGGTCAAGACACTCCGCGAACAGGGGGTGGACCCGGCCGTCATCCGACTCGCCCTGGCCGCCGGCCATTACCGGACGGACCGCTCCTGGTCGGAGGACCTGCTCGCGGAGGCCCGCTCCCGGTGCGAGACGTGGTTCCGTGCGATCTCCCGGGGATCGGGCGCCGACTCCGCCGCGACCATCATCGCCGTGCGGGAACGTCTCGCGCACGACCTCGACACCCCGGGCGCCCTGGCCGCGGTCGACAGGTGGGCAGAGGCGACCCTGGCCGGGGACGAGTCCGACCCGTCCGCGGGACCGTCCATCGCGACCGCCCTCGACGCCCTGCTCGGTCTCGCCCCCGCCACCTGACGGCGTTCCGGTGACCGGTCCGACGGTCTGACGGTCTACCCGGCGTCGGGCTCGTCCCGCTCGCCTCGCAGGAAGCGCTCGAACTCGGCGGCGATCGACTCGCCGTCGACCAGCGGCATCGTCTCCCCGTCAGCGGCCCGACCACGGTCGGGTTCGGGGTCGACCCCCGCCCCGACACCGTTCTCGTCGTCCATCCGGTCCTCCAGGGACTGGATGTAGTCGCGGAGGTCCTCGTCCTCGCCGGCGGCGGCGTCGACCTTCGCGACCCACGTGCGGGACTGCACGCGCAGTGCGTCCATCGGGACGGCCACCCCCAGGTTCTCCGCCAACCAGGACAGCACCGCCTCGGTGCCGCGCGGATTGGGCGGTGCGGCAACGTAGTGGGGGACACCCGCCCACAGACTCACCGTCGGGACCCCGGCCTCGGTGAGGAGTTGCTGGAGGACCCCGGTCATCCCGGTGGGCCCCTCGTAATCGGAGGCCCGGACCCCCATCTCGGCCATCCTCTGCCGATTGAACGCCGTCCCGGTGAGCGGAACGGGGCGGGTGTGGGGCACATCGGCGAGATAGGCACCCAACAGCACCACCTCGGTGACTCCCAGGGTGTCGACGAGGTCCACGAACTCGGAGGCGAACCGGCGCCACTTCAGACCCGGCTCGGGCCCCCGGACCAGCAACACGTCGTGGTCGAACCCGTCCGGTCGGCACGCGGACACGAGGATCTGTGGCCACTCGACCGATCGCGACACCCCGCCGGAATGCCGGACCGTCGGCCGCTGGTCGAGGTAGTCGAAGAACTCGTCGCCACCGATCTCCGCGATCTGCCGCGCCTCCCAGGTCAGGGCGAGATGTTCGACGGTCCCGGTCGCCACGTCCGCGGCGTCGTTCCAGCCCTCGAAGGCCACGATCATCACCGGGCTCTCGAGATCGAGGTGCCCGTCGGGGGTCCATTCGACAGTCATCAGTACAGCCTACGGACGGACACTTCCGGGGCACCCATACACTGGGGCCATGTCTGTCGATTTCGATTCGCCCCTGTTGGACGCCGCCCGCCGGCGAGTACTGATCAGCGACGGGGCGATGGGCACGATGTTGCAGGCGGTGGACCTGGACGTGGACGTCGACTTCCTCGGTCTGGAGGGATGCAACGAGATCCTCAACGCCACCCGCCCGGACGTCGTCGCGGACATCCACCGCGCGTTCTTCGAGGCCGGCGCGGATCTGGTGGAGACCAACACCTTCGGGTGCAACCTGTCCAACCTGGGGGACTACGACATCGTCGACCGCATCGGCGAGCTGGCCGAGAAGGGTGCCGCGATCGCCCGGCAGGTCGCCGACGAGATGGGCCCCTCCGAGGACGGCACCCCGCGGATGGTGCTCGGCTCCCTCGGCCCGGGGACCAAGTTGCCCTCGCTCGGGCAGGCCACGTTCGAGGAGATGAGGGACGCCTACGCCCGCGCGGCGGAGGGCCTGGCCCGGGGCGGAGCCGACGCGTTCCTCGTGGAGACAAGCCAGGACCTGCTCCAGGTCAAGGCCGCGGTACTGGGCTGCCAGGACGGCATGGCCGCCGCCGGGCGCCGGCTGCCCATCATCACGCACGTGACCATCGAGACCACCGGGACCATGCTCCTGGGGTCCGACATCGGGGCGGCACTGACCGCGCTCGAACCGCTCGGCATCGACATGATCGGCCTCAACTGCGCCACCGGGCCCGCCGAGATGATCGAGCACCTGCGCTACCTCACCCAGCACGCCGGCGTCCCCGTCTCCGTCATGCCCAACGCGGGACTGCCCGAACTGGGAGAACACGGAGCCGTGTACCCGCTCGGCGCCGAGGCGTTCGGCCCCCAGGTCGCCGACTTCGTCTCCGAGTTCGGGCTGTCGATGGTCGGCGGATGCTGCGGCACCACCCCCGAACACATCACCCGCCTCCGGGACGAGGTGAGGTCCCGGGCGAAGGCCGAGCGGCGGGTCGAGCCGGTCAACGCGGTCGCCTCCCTCTACAGCTCGACGCCGCTGCGGGCCGACGCCGGCATCCTCATGATCGGCGAGCGCACCAACGCCAACGGGTCCAAGCGGTTCCGGGACGCGATGCTCGCCGCCGACTGGGACACCTGCATGGACATCGCCAAGGAGCAGATGCGGGACGGGGCGCAGATGATCGACCTCTGCGTGGACTACGTCGGCCGGGACGGCTCGGGGGACATGGCCGAGTTGGCCGGACGGCTGTCGACCTCCTCGACCCTGCCGATCATGCTCGACTCGACCGAACCCGAGGTCATCCGGACGGGCCTGGAGCACCTCGGCGGACGGTGCACGGTCAACTCGGTCAACTACGAGGACGGGGCCGGACCGGACTCGCGATTCCAGAGGATCATGGAACTGGTCTCGCGCCACGGCGCCGCGGTGGTCGGGCTGGCCATCGACGAGGAGGGCCAGGCGCGCACGGCGGACCGCAAGGTCGAGATCGCGGAGCGGATCATCGCCGACCTCACGGAGAACTGGGGGATCGCCGAGGACGACATCATCATCGACTGCCTGACCTTCCCCATCTCCACCGGCCAGGAGGAGGTGCGACGGGACGGGATCGAGACCATCGAGGCCATTCGCAGGCTCACCCGATCGCACCCGAGAATCCACACCACGTTGGGACTGTCCAACATCTCGTTCGGCCTCAATCCCGCCGCGCGCCAGGTGCTTAACTCCGTGTTCCTGCACGAGTGCATCCAGGTCGGCCTGGACACCGCGATCGCGCACAGCTCCAAGATCCTGCCCATGAGCAAGATCGACGATCGCCAGCGGGAGGTCGCGCTCGACCTCGTCTACGACCGCCGCAAGGAGGGGTACGACCCGCTCCAGGTGTTCATGGAGCTCTTCGACGGTGTGTCCACCGCGAGCACCAAGGACGCGAGAGCGGCCGAGCTCGCCGCGATGCCGCTCATGGACCGCTTGTCGGCGCGGATCGTCGACGGCGAGCGCAAGGGCCTCGAAGCCGATCTCGACGCGGCGATGCAGGAGATCCCCCCGCTCGAGATCATCAACACCCACCTGCTCAGTGGCATGAAGACGGTCGGCGAACTGTTCGGTTCGGGCCAGATGCAGCTGCCGTTCGTCCTGCAGTCTGCCGAGACCATGAAGACCGCTGTCGCCCATCTGGAACCCCACATGGAGGCGAGCGACGAGGACGGCAAGGGCCGCATCGTCCTGGCGACGGTCAAGGGCGACGTCCACGACATCGGCAAGAACCTGGTGGACATCATCCTGTCCAACAACGGGTACGACGTGGTCAACATCGGCATCAAGCAGCCGATCGCGGACATCATCTCGGCGGCCCGGGAGCACAAGGCCGACGTGATCGGCATGTCCGGCCTCCTGGTCAAGTCCACCGTGGTGATGAAGGACAACCTCGCGGAGCTCAACTCCGAGGGCATCGCCGGCGACTTCCCGGTCCTGCTGGGTGGTGCCGCCCTGACGCGCGCCTACGTCGAGGTGGACCTCGCCGGGATGTACGAGGGCGACGTGTTCTACGCCCGCGACGCGTTCGAGGGACTGCGCCTGATGGACGAGGTGATGACGGCCAAGCGGACCGGCGTCCCCATGTCCGAGTCCTCGGACGCGTCGGCCAAGGCCGCCGAACGGCGCGAGCGCCGGGCCCGCAGCGAGCGGATCGCCGCCAAACGGGCCGCCGAGGCCGAGCCCGTCGTCGTCCCGGCGAGGTCGGACGTCGCGGCGGACCAGCCGATCGCCACCCCGCCCTTCTGGGGCACGCGGATCGCCAAGGGCATCCCCGTCGCCGACTACGTCGGTCACCTCGACGAGCGTGCGCTGTTCTTCGGGCAGTGGGGACTTCGCGGGACGCGCAGCGGGGACGGCCCCGATTACGACGAGCTGGTCGCCACCGAGGGTCGGCCGCGCATGCGTTCATGGATCGACCGTCTCACCACCGAGAGGATCCTGGCCCACTCCGCTGTGGTCTACGGGTACTTCCCGGCCTACTCCGACGGCGAGGACATCTGTGTGCTGGCCGAGCCTCGTCCGGACGCGGAGGTGCTGCACCGGATCTCCTTCCCCCGCCAACAGCGGGGACGGTTCCTGAGCATCCCGGATTTCCTGGCCTCCAAGGAGCGTTGCGAGGCCGAGGGAACCGTCGACGTCCTGCCCTTCCAGCTCGTCACCATGGGGACCCCGATCGCGGACTTCGCCAACGAGCTGTTCGCGGCGGACAACTACCGCGACTACCTCGAGGTCCACGGCCTGTCGGTCCAGCTCACCGAGGCGCTGGCCGAGTTCTGGCACCGGCGGGTGCGCGACGAACTGCGCCTGCCCGAGGGCGCTGTCTCGGACGAGGACCCCGACACCATTCACGACTACTTCGACCTCAAGTACCGGGGAGCCCGCTACAGCTTCGGTTACGGCGCGTGCCCGGACCTGGAGTCCCGCAAGGTCGTGGTGGACCTGCTGGAGCCGGAGCGGATCGGCGTCGAACTCTCGGAGGAACTGCAGCTGCATCCCGAGCAGTCGACGGATGCGTTCGTGCTCTACCACCCGGAGGCCAAGTACTTCAACGTCTGACCAGGGCACCGCACTGCTAACACCTTGTGATGCCCGGTCGATGAACAGAGAGAGACCAACTCGGCGACAGTCCACCGAGAGCGCCGGCGAGGAGCCAGATATGACCACCTTCCGTCGATCAGCCGCCCTGACCTGTGTGGCGAGCCTTCTCGCCGGAGGGGCAGCCGTGGCACTCGCGCCTGCGGCCTCGGCCCAGGTGTGGCACCCCTCGCCGGCCTGGGACGTCCGTATGCCGTACCCGCTGGGCGGCGAGCACACCATTCGCTTCGGCGCCTTCACCACCTGCAAGCTGGGCGGAGACGAGCGCTTCCACCAGGCACTGAGCGCGAACGCCAGGGACCTCGACCAGCCCGTCGGCTCGTTCGACTTCTCGGCAACCCTCTTCCCGTTCAACTCCGCCACCGTGGAGTGGCACAACATCGATACCGACGCGAGGGGCGTGCGCACGGTCCAGTCGACCGGACCCGAAGTGGGCGTCGGCGGGGTGTTCACCGGACACGGACGGCTGGCGGTCACCATCACCACCAGTAGGTCCGCCCTACCCACCTTCGCCCCCGGGTCGGTCGCACCGTTCGCCTCCGCAACCCATACCGAACGATTCCTCGTTCCTGCGGGGAACTGCCACTGAACGGCGGTTGACGGAGGAACCAACGGGGCCGGTCACGGTACCCCCGGTGGCCCGTTGTCCGGTAGACAGTAGCCCGTGACCAGCATTTCGTACTCCCGTCTCCCCGCCGCCGTGTGTCTCGACATGGACGGCACGCTCGTCGACACCGAGCGATTGTGGGACATCGCCGTCTACGAGCTCGCCGAGTACCTGGGCCGTCCGCTCGACGAGGCGACCCGCGAGCGGACCCTGGGCAACTCGCTCCCCGGGTTCTTCGCGATCCTGGGCGAGTACACCGGGCGCACCATCGAGGGCGCCGAGTTCGATCGACTGGCCCTCCGGCTCAACTCACGGGTCACCGAGCTGATGCGGTCCGATATGCGGTGGCGGCCGGGGGCCGAGGAGCTGCTGGAGGACCTCGCCTCGACTAACGCCCCGGTCGCCCTGGTGACCAACACGACCGCAGACGTCGCGGCGGTGCCGCTGGAGTTCATCGACCGTTCGCGGTTCGATGTGGTGGTGACGGGGTGCATGGTGGCCGACCCCAAGCCGGCACCCGACCCCTACCTGCTGGCGTGCTCGCGGCTCGGGGTCGAGGCCACCACCGCCGTCGCGGTCGAGGACTCGGTCACCGGCGCCACCTCGGCGGTCGCCGCGGGATGCCGGGTCCTGTACGTCCCGTCGACCGACGGACAACCGGACGTGGTCGGGGCACACACCCACCCGAGCCTCACGGGCGTGAACGCGTCCGGTCTCGTCGCCCTCACCTCGGGCACGCCCGTGGCTGCGGCTGTGGGACAATCGGGCGCGTGAAGACCTTCGACTCCCTGTTCGCCGAGCTGTCCGAGCGCATCGCCGCGCGACCCGAGGGCTCCGGCACCGTCGCCGCCTTCGACAAGGGCGTGCACCATCTGGGCAAGAAGGTCAACGAAGAGGCGGGCGAGGTGTGGATCGCCGCCGAGTACCAGTCGGATGAGGAACTGGCCGAGGAGATCTCGCAGCTCCTCTACTGGACCCAGGTCATGATGCTCAAGCGCGGACTCGGTCTCGAGGACGTCTACCGGCATCTCTGACCGCCACCCCGAGCACCCCTCCCGCACCGAATACTGGAGCCGCCATCATGCTGCGTGTCGCAGTGCCCAACAAGGGCGCCCTGTCCGAGTCCGCCTCCGAGATGCTGTCCGAGGCGGGGTACCGCCGGCGTACTGAGGGCAGTAAGGACCTCACGCTGATCGACCGTGAGAACGACGTCGAGTTCTTCTTCCTGCGACCCAAGGACATCGCCGTCTACGTGGGCTCGGGGCGACTCGAGCTGGGGATCACCGGCAGGGATCTGAGTATGGACTCGATGGCGGAGGTGGACGAGCTCCTCGACCTCGGCTTCGGACACTCCACCTTCCGCTACGCCGGCCCCTCCGGTGCCGGGTGGACCACGGACCGTCTGGCGGGGGCCCGAATCGCGACGTCGTACCCCAACATCGTCCGCCGCGACCTTGAGCAGCGGGGGATCGAGGCGGAGGTCATCCGGCTGGACGGCGCGGTGGAGATCTCCATCCAGCTCGGGGTGGCGGACTGCATCGCCGACGTGGTGGGTTCGGGTCGGACACTCAAGGTGCACGGTTTGGAGGCCTTCGGGGACGTCCTGTGCGACTCGATGGGCGTCCTGGTCGCGCGCGCCGGCGCCGAGACGACCCCTGCGATGGCACAGATGAGGGCCCGCCTGCAGGGCGTCGTGTTTGCCCAGCAGTACATGATGTTGGACTACGACTGCCCCAAGGAGCTCCTGGAGTCGGTCTCGGCCATCACCCCTGGCATCGAGTCACCCACCGTCTCCCCGATGGCCGACCCGGCTTGGGTGGCGGTGCGGTCGATGGTGCCGCGCAAGAAGGTCAACTCGATCATGGACGAGCTCGTCGCGGCCGGCGCCAAGGCGGTCATCGCCACGGACATCCGGTCCTGCCGCATGGGGTGACGCACTGCGGTCCCGGTGGTGCGGCGGTGCGCGGCACGCCTCGGCGCCCGATCGACTCAGACCCGTTCGACGAGCAGAGCCTGCAGCGTGTGCCCGATGGCGCCCACCTCGTCGTACAGGGTCCCGGACGTGGCCCCGACGCCGTCGGGGCCGATCGAGGCGGACGCGGTGACCCCGATCCACTCGCCGACGGGCCGCCGGTGCAGGTGGGTGACCAGATCGGTGTTGAGGAACCGCCATTCGTCGGGTTCGAGAACGGCCCCGACGCCGTTCGCGATGTCGGCCACCGACATGACCCGTTCCGCCGGAGTCATCTCCTCCCCGGAGACCAGGGGGAGGGTGGGACGGGCCCAGACGACCCCGTCGCCCGCACCGCGGATCTCCAGCGAGTCGATGTAGCCACTGGTCCACCGGTCGAAGAAGCCGCTGTCGCGATCCACCTCCGGGAGCTCGCGCGGACGGTCGGCCGACTGCTCGACCTCGGCGGTGTCGCCGACGGCCATCCGCCAGGCACTCGCCCGGGCGACGATCCGACCCCCCGCTTCCAGTTCCGACTCCAGCAGCTGGATCCGGCGACCGGGCCGGACGACGCGGGCCCGGGTGCGGACCTCGCCCAGCGGCACCGGGCCCAGCAGGTCCACCGTGACGCGGGCGATCCTCGTCGTCTCCGTCCGCTCGAGGCGATCCATGGCGCGGGTGAGGACGGCCGAGGGCGGAGACCCGTGCTGCAGATCCGGGCCCCAGGCGCTCACCGTGTGCGGGGTCGCCCGGAACACTTCCCAGCCGTCATCCGTGCCCAGCGGCTCGAAGTAGGCCTGCGTCATCATGTGCTCCTCGGTCCGGCGTGTCCCGCATCGGGCGTCCCCGGATCGAGAGGTATCACGCGACGCCCCGGCCATCCCGGGTACTCCGGCGGGGTACCCCCGAACGCCGGGCACAACGCCTGGTGGTTGCACCAGTCGCACAGCCGGGAGGTGCGCGGGGGGAAGATCCCGGTCTCACCCGCCCGCTCTATCTCCGCCCACAGTGAGTCGAGCTCGGTCTCGGTCTCCACGAGCGTGGCGAGATCGGGGGAGAGGGTCAGCCAGCTGCCGTTCCTGAGATAGATCAGCTTGAGTTGTGCCGGCATCACCCCGTGGATCTGCTGGTACATCAGGGCGTAGAACCGCATCTGGAACATCGCCTGAGTCTGGTAACGCGGATGTGGTGGCTTACCCGTCTTGTAGTCGACCACCCTGACCTCACCGGTCGGCGCCACGTCGACCCGGTCCAGGTACCCGTGGAGCGGGGTACCGGACGCGGTCGAGGTGACGAGGTACTGCTCACACGCGGCGGGGGAGAAGCGCCGGGGATCCTCGACACCGTAGAGCGCGGACACCAACGCGGCGACCTCCGTCTGGAACTCCGCCCGGGCGGAGAGCGGCACCACCTCGGCGCCGCCGCCGACCGCGTAGAAGTGCTCCACCGCGGCGGGGACCAGCTCCGCGGCGCGCTCCGGGGCGCGCTCCGACTGCTCCAGTGCGTACAGGTCCTCGAGCACCGAGTGGACGACGGTACCCAGGACCTGGGCGCGGGTCTTCGGCTCCGGGATCCGGTCGATCGCCTTGAGCCGGTAGAGCAGCGGGCACTGCCGGAAGTCCGCCGCCCGCGACGCCGACAACGCCAGGGGCCTGCGCTCCGGCGGGGGCACGCCCTCCGGACCGGCCGGGGAGGCCGGGGTACCACTGCCGCCGATTTCCAGGGGATCCGTCACACCTGGCAGGGTAGACAACCGGTCGGACAACCGGCCGCCGTCCCCTGGAGGTCCACTGTGCAGCGATCCGGCCCGTTCGTCATCGGCGACCGCGTCCAGCTCACCGACACCAAGGGACGCAAGTACACCGTCGTCCTGGTCGAGGGAGCCGAGTTCTTCACCCACCACGGCGCCGTCCGCCACGACGACCTGATCGGTACCCCGGAGGGGTCGATCGTCAGGTCGTCCGGGGATGCCGACTACCTGGCGCTACGTCCGCTGCTCACCGACTACGTCCTGTCGATGCCGCGCGGCGCCCAGGTCATCTACCCCAAGGACGCCGCACAGATCGTCCACGAGGGCGACGTGTTCCCCGGCGCACGGGTGCTCGAGGCGGGCGCGGGTTCCGGCGCCCTGACCTGTTCGCTGCTGCGTGCGGTGGGCCCCGGGGGCCGGGTGTTGTCGTACGAGATCCGCGAGGACCACGCCGAGCACGCCGAGCGCAACGTCCGGACCTTCTACGGCGAACACCCCGAGAACTGGGACCTGCGGGTCGCCGACCTGGCGGAGACGTCGGTCGAGGCCCTGGGCGGACAGGTCGACCGGGTGGTGCTGGACATGCTCGCGCCCTGGGAGTGCCTGCCCACGGTGAGCGACGTGCTGGTGCCCGGGGGGGTCCTGGTGGTGTACGTGGCCACCACCACCCAGATGTCGGACGTCGTGGAGGCGCTCCGGCGCCAGGAGTGCTGGACCGAACCCCGGGCGTGGGAGTCGATCAACCGCGGGTGGCACGTGGTGGGCCTGGCCGTCCGCCCCGAGCACCGCATCCAGGGCCACACCGCGTTCCTGGTCACCGCCCGTCGACTCGCGGAGGGCGTGACCACGCTCAAGCCCAGGCGCCGGGCCGGCAAGCACTGAGTTCGGCCCGAGGAGTCGCACTCACCCGCCCCTCACGCGGCCACTCACCCCGGCGATAGGGTGGAGGCGACGACGACGAGGGTGTCGTCCGAGAGTCGGAGGGCAGGTGATCGAGGTGACCGAGGGACGTTCCCCGGACGAGCGGGGCGGCGACAGCGTGACGCTGGACCGGGTCGAGCTCGCGCGGCTGCGCAGGGCGGTCGACGAGGGGGCCCGCACGGACCGCGAGAAGTCGGTCAAGATCGACGCCCTCGGCGCCCGCAACGTCAGGCTCGCCGAGCTCCTCAAGGACTCCCGTGATCAGCTGGAGGCCCTCAAGGGCGAGGTCGAGCGCCTCGGCACACCGCCCAGCACCTACGGGATCGTGCTGCAGGAACCGACGGACGCCGAGACCGCCGAGGTCATGGCCGCCGGTCGGCGGATGCGGCTCACTCTCGCGCCCGGGGTCGACGCCTCCGTCCTCTCGGCGGGGGCCACCGTCCGGCTCAACGAGGCCATGACCGTCATCGAGGCCTGCACCGGACTCCCGGTCACGGGCGTGACCGCCGTCTTCCGGGACGTCCTGGCCGACGGCGTGCGGGCCCGCGTGGTGATGGGCAACGACGAGGAGCACGTCGTGCATCTGGCGACCGGCCTGCGCGGCGGGCGGACCGCCGATCACCCGGCTCCGGTGCGCCCGGGCGACGCGGTCCTGGTGGACCCCAAGGCCGGCGTGGCGTTCGAGGTCGTGCCCAAGGCCGAGGTCGACGAGCTCCTGCTCGAGGAGATCCCGATGGTCGAGTACTCCGACATCGGCGGTCTCGGCCCCCAGATCGAGCAGATCCGTGACGCCATCGAACTGCCCTTCATCCATCACGACCTGTACCGCGAGTTCCATCTCTCCCCGCCCAAGGGCGTCCTCCTCTACGGCCCTCCCGGGTGCGGAAAGACCCTGATCGCCAAGGCGGTCGCGCACTCGCTGGCGCTGGCCTCCGCGAAGTCGCGCGGACAGGACGTCACCGACGGCCGGTACCCCAACTCGTACTTCCTCTCCATCAAGGGCCCGGAACTGCTCAACAAGTACGTGGGAGAGACCGAGCGACACATCCGGTCGATCTTCGAGCGGGCGCGGGAGAAGGCGACCGAGGGCAACCCGGTGATCGTCTTCTTCGACGAGATGGACTCGATCTTCCGCACCCGCGGGTCGGGCATCTCCTCGGACATGGAGACCACGATCGTCCCGCAGCTCCTCGCCGAGATCGACGGCGTGGAGGACCTGCGCAACGTCATCGTCATCGGTGCCTCCAACCGGGAGGACATGATCGACCCGGCGATCCTGCGACCGGGGCGTCTCGATCTCAAGATCCGCATCGACCGGCCGGACGCCGACGCCGCGGCCGACATCCTGGCCAAGTACATCACCCCCGACCTTCGTTTCGACCCGGACGAGGTCGGTTCGACCGATGGCGCCGAGCACGTCCGGGGTCTCATCTCGCGCATCGTCGACCGGCTCTACACCAGGGACGAGTCCACGACCTACGTCCATCTGGTCTACGCATCGGGCCGCCGGTCGTCCCTGTACCTCGCGGACCTGACCTCCGGGGCGATGCTGCGCAACATCGTGGACCGGGCCAAGAAGCTCGCGATCAAGGACATCGTGCACGGCACCGGGCAGGGTCTGACGACCGACGACTTCCTCGACGCCGTCGACGCGGAGTTCGCGGAGAACACCGACCTGCCCAACACCTCCAACCCGCAGGAGTGGGCGCGTCTGACGGGCGTCCGCGGTGAACGCGTGGTCGAGGTCACCGTCCCGAGCCGGGAGGACGACCGGTGACCCCGCCCGTCCGGACCACGTCCGGCGAGAGCATGCGTGGCCGGGTGATCGGGACCGAGATCGAGTTCGGGATAGTCGCGGTGGGCCAGCCGCTGCTCAGTTCGGTGGTCACCTCGACCCAGGTGGTCAAGGCCTACACCGACCCGAGTGAGGGTTCCGGGGCGACCGACGGGACCCGCTGGGACTACGGGTCCGAATCACCCCTCCGCGACGCCCGGGGGTTCGATCTCGGCTCCGCCCGCGCCTACGACCCCAGCGAGTTCGGGGTGACCAACCGGGTACTGACCAACGGCGCACGCTTCTACGTCGACCACGCGCACCCCGAGTACTCGTCGCCCGAGGTGGACTCGCCGATCGACGCCGTGATCTGGGACAAGGCGGGGGAACGGATCATGCACCGGGCCGGCCGCGAGTCGTCCGCCGTCGAGGGCAACGCCGAGCTCAAGCTCTACAAGAACAACGTCGACGGCAAGGGCGCGTCCTACGGCGCCCACGAGAACTACCTCGTGCGTCGCGACGTCGACTTCGACGCCCTGACGATGAGCCTGGCGCCGCATCTGCTCTCCCGCCAGGTGTACTGCGGGGCCGGTCGCGTCGGCCTCGGCCAGTCCGGCGAGGAGGCGGGTTTCCAGCTCTCCCAGCGTGCCGACTACATCGAGGTCCTCACCGGACTCGAGACCACACTGCGCCGCGGGATCATCAACACCCGCGACGAGCCGCACGCCCCGGATGAGACATGGCGGCGTCTCCACGTCATCATCGGCGACGCGACCATGTCCGAGCTGGCCACGTACCTCAAGATCGGCACCACCTGCCTCGTGCTCGACGCGATCGAGGCCGGAGTCGACTTCTCCGACCTGGTCCCGGTCGACCCGGTCGAGGCGGTGCACATCATCAGCCACGACCCGACCCTCACCGCCACCGTCGCCCTGCCCGACGGACGGGAGTTCACGGGGATCGCCCTCCAGCGGGAGATCCTCGGCCGCGTCTCCGCGCTCGTCGGGGACGGCACGGGCCGTCCCGGATGGGCCGTCGAGGTCCTGGCCGAGTGGCGGGAGATCCTCGACGCGCTCGAGCAGAACCCGATGTCATGCGCCGACCGGCTCGACTGGCCGGCCAAACTCCGGCTCCTGGAGGGGTTCCGGACACGGGACTCGCTGGGATGGGACCACGCGCGACTCGCCCTCATTGACGTCCAGTACCACGACATCGACCCCGACCGCGGACTCTACAACCGTCTCGTGAGCAAGGGGGCCATGCGCAGACTGGTCACCGAGGCACAGGTGGAGGCCGCGATCACGACCCCTCCCGAGTCCACGCGGGCCTGGGCCAGGGGTCGCTTCCTGGCCGAGCTCGGCGACCGCATCCACGCCGCGGGATGGGATCACGTCGTCGTCGTCGATTCCCGCGGCGACCACCGTCACGTCGACCTGGCCGACCCGTACACGGGGACCCGGGCCCACTGCGACGCCCACCCGGACTTCCTCAGCCCCGACGGCCCGCCTGTCCACTGAGCACCCCGTCCACCCCGCCCACACCGACACAGGAGCAGCCCACACCATGTCCCAGATCCAGAAGAGCGCCGGCGGCGCAGGCGAGTCGGACGACGAGGCCGGGCAGGTCGCCAAGACCGCCCAGACCTCGTCCGCCGATTCCCTCCTCGACGAGATCGACGACATCCTCGAGACCAACGCCGAGGAGTTCGTGAAGTCCTACGTCCAGAAGGGCGGGCAGTAGACAGCCATGATCCGTCGCATCGTCGGGATCGAGACGGAGTTCGGGATCACCAGCGTCGGTGGCGAGGGCTCGCGATCGCTCGGGCCCGACGAGATCGCCCGGTACTTCTTCCGGCCCGTCGTCGAGCGGTGGCGCAGCTCGAACGTGTTCCTCGAGAACGGGTCCCGCCTCTACCTGGACGTCGGCTCCCATCCCGAGTACGCGACCGCGGAGTGCGACGGCCTGGAACAGATCGTGGCCCACGACAGGGCGGGGGAGCGGATCATCGACGATCTCGCCGTCCGTGCCGAGCAGTCGCTCGCGACCGAGGGGATCGATGCCAAGGTCTACCTGTTCAAGAACAACACCGATACGGTCGGGAACTCCTACGGGTCCCACGAGAACTACCTTCTGGACCGCTCGACCCAGGTCAGGAGCATGGCCACCACCCTGCTGCCGTTCCTGGTGAGCCGCCAACTGATCTGCGGCGCGGGCAAGATCCTGCCCGGGACCCCGGCCGGGGTGGGCGTCGCGGAGGACGAGGGTCCGACATTCTGCTTCTCCCAGCGCGCCGAACACATGTGGGACGGCGTCTCGTCGGCCACCACGCGTTCGCGGCCGCTCATCAACACCCGTGACGAGCCGCACGCGGACTCGACCCGGTTCAGGCGGATGCACGTGATCGTGGGCGACTCCAACATGATCGAGACCACGACACTGCTCAAGATCGCCAGCACCCGGCTCGTGCTGGAGATGCTCGAGGCCGGCGTCGAACTGCGTCCGATGGCGATCGCCCACCCGGTCCGCGCGATCAGGGAGATCAGCCGCGACCTCACCGGAACCCGGCCGGTCGGGCTCACCGACGGCACCACGATGACCGCCCTGGAGATCCAGCGGGAGTTCCTGGCCGCCGTCCACCGCCACCTCGCTCGCGGCGGGTGGGAGCGCGACGACCGCCCGGTCGTGGAGCGATGCGTGGCCCTGTGGGAACGGGTCCTCGACGCGGTCGAGTCCGGTGACCACGACGCGATCGCCGCGGACATCGACTGGGCCGCGAAGCTCCGGCTGATCCGACAGGTACAGGACCGGACCGGGGCCGACCTCGATCACCCCAGGCTCGCCCAGATCGACCTGACCTACCACGACATCCGACCGGGACGTGGGTTGCACTCGGTGCTCGAGCGCCGCGGCCTGGTCTCACGGGTCGTGGACGACCCCGAGATCGACAGGGCCCGGCACTCCGCGCCGGAGACCACCCGCGCGGCGCTGCGAGGTCGATTCATCTCCGCGGCCGCCGGGGCCGGACGGGACTACACGGTGGACTGGGTGCATCTGAAGGTCGCC
This sequence comes from Dietzia sp. CW19, assembly GCF_014145265.1. Classification (NCBI taxonomy): domain Bacteria; kingdom Bacillati; phylum Actinomycetota; class Actinomycetes; order Mycobacteriales; family Dietziaceae; genus Dietzia; species Dietzia sp. CW19. Next base: position 22,597 of record NZ_JAALEE010000084.1, read on the forward strand.
GACGGCACCCTGCCCACGGTCGCTCTCACCGACCCGTTCGCAGCGGAGGACCCGCGTGTCGACGACCTCATCGCCGCGCTCGGGCGATAGCGTCCTGCCCGTGTCCACCTCCAAGTCGCAACGACTGGTCAACCTCGTCATCTGCCTGCGGTCGACCAGCGCCTACCTGTCCGCGGGCGAGATCCGCAGGATGGTCCAGGGATACGACGACTGCGAGAACGAGGCCGCCTACCTGAGGATGTTCGAACGGGACAAGCGGGAACTCCGCGACGTCGGCGTCCCCCTCGAACAGGGAGCCTCACTCGCACCGGGGTCCCCGGCCGGGTACCGGATCCCCGCCCGGGGTTACGAGCTCCCGGAGATCACCCTCACCCCCGAACAGGCCGGCGTGTTGGCCGTGGCCTCAGAGGTCTGGCGCGAGGGGGAGCGGGCCGCACGGGCGGACGGCGCGCTGGCCAAGCTCACCGCCGCGGGTATCGACCCCGTCCACGACGCCGGCGCGACCGTGTCGGTGGAGGACCCGGCCGAACTCGCCG
>NZ_JAALEE010000008.1:0-23850 GCF_014145265.1 Dietzia sp. CW19
GTTGCGCGCGGGGGCGCCGGCCGTCGACCTGGTGGTGTTCGGCGCACACCGGCGTGGGGGCCCGCTCGAGCACCAGCTCACCTCACGTGGCGCCGCCTGGCGTGGGCCGGTCCGGTCCAGCGCCGACTACCGGATGTACCGCCTCGACACCGAACCGCCCAAACCGGGGGTCCTGCGTCACCCGGACGGCGCCGCGTTGCTCGGCGAGAGGTGGACGGTCTCCCCGGCGGCGCTCGGCAGCTTCCTCGACCAGCTCCCCAGGCCGATGCAGCTCGGCCGGGTGACGCTCGAGGACGGCACGGAGATGGTCGGCTTCGGTTGCGAGCCCACGGCCGTCACCGCGGAGGCCGACGACCTCACCGAACTCGGGGAGTGGCCCCTCGGGTGAGCTCTGGGAACGGGCGGGCCGATCGTGCGGCGCCGGATACTCTGGGCGTCAGGTCCGCACCCGCCGCGACCTCGAACAGTGAGGTGAGCGCCAGTGAGTCAGCTCGTGTCCTTCTACGAGACCGCACCCGTCACCGACAAGCGCGGTCTGCTCACCGACGTCATCCAACGTCCGATGCAGGTGCGGTCGGGGTATGACGTGGTGGAGGGCGAGGTCGTCCCCCGGGTGGTCTACGTGCAGGCGCCGATCGAGGGCCGCCCGCTGTTGGTGCCGTTCGGCCAGTACGACGCGTGGAGCCTGCGGCAGCGGTTCGAGGAGGCGCTGAGGGTGATGAACACCCTGGGGGCCTGCGAGATCGAGTGCGCCACCTACAGCGCCCGCCGCAACGCCGTCGCCGCCCGGGTGGGGGTGGGACCGATGGCCGGGTGGGGCAAGGTGACCCGCACCCAGAGCACGGACTTCGACTATTCCTTCTCGGGCTCGGGGGCCTCCCCTCGAGACCCCGGGCCGATCCGGTGGACCAACATCCCCGGCCTGGACGCCGCCAAGCAGTCGGTGCTGCTCAACGGCGGACGCCGGGTGGAGATCACGATCGAGTCGGAGTCCGAGTTCGCCGCGGACTCCGACCTCGCCCGGCGCCTCAAGTCCGCCGGCCTGGTTCTCGGCCTCGAGGGGCGGACCCAGGCCAAGACCCTGCTGCGGATCAAGGCCGAGTTCCCGGCGGTGTGACCTTCAGCCGCCGCTCACCGGCGCCAGTGCCGCGACGTCGTCCACCGCCCGGCGGAGCTCACGCGAGGCCGCGCAGTCACCGAGCCGTCGGGTGACCGCATCCGCGATCGACCGGTAGAACCACAGCTTCTCCTGCGGCCCGGCGTTGAAGAGCCCCCACATGTCGTCACCCAGTCGTTCGTGGGCGGCGACCATCGAGCGCAGATTGTGGATCTTGTCCGCCGCCGAGATGAGCAGGCATTCCTCCGAGTCCTCCGCGAGCGCGGCGAGGTACCCCTCCTTGCGCACCCGCCACGGCGGGGTCACCTCACCCGCGGTCTTCTCCTCCGAGACGCCGCGGACGAGCTCGGTGACCCGGTCGCCGAACTCGGCGATCATGTCATCGGCCGAGTAGACCGACGGCGGGACGTCCTCGAGAACGTCGTGGAGCAGCGCGGCGACCGCCACGTCCGGGTCGTCGGTGAAGTCGGACACGATCATCGCCACCGCCACGGGGTGCGCGATGTAGGGCGTCGGGTCGTCCTTGCGGGTCTGGCCGGCGTGGCAGCGGGCCGCGACCGCGAGCGCGCGGTCGATGGTGGGTGTCCAGGTGAGGGACATGGATGCTCTCCTCTGAGCGAGTGGGGCCTGAGGTAGTGGAACCGTTCGGCGGGGTGGGGGCGTCGTACCTCATGAGACACGACGACGAGATCACGACGACGACGAGGTGAGCAGATGCCCGACGGGACGATCAGAGCCGATGCGGACAGGATCGCGTCCGCCGTCGCGGTGTTCCGCGAGTCCGGAGAGCGTGTTGCGGAGGTGACGTTCCCGCACGTCGCGGCGGGTGTGGCAGCTGCACTGCCCGGGGGGTCGGCGATCGCGTCGGCCCTGGACCGGGCGTGTGGCGCCGCGGCGGTGTGCGCGACACGGAGTTCGGGTCGCCTGACCGGGCTGGCGGACTTTGCCGAGCAGGCGCACCGATTCCTGGAGGCGCGGGACGAGGACTTCGCGGACCTGCTCGCGCAGGTCGCCCCGCGGTGAGTCAGGCCGCGATGGATCAGAACGTCTTGGCGTCGATCACGAACCGGTAGTGCACGTCCGACCGGACCACGCGGTCGTAGGCCTCGTTGATCTTGTCCGCTGAGATGAGCTCGATCTCGGCGGTGATTCCGTGCTCGGCGCAGAAGTCGAGCATCTCCTGGGTCTCGGGGATCCCGCCGATCATGGACCCGGTCAGGATCTTGCGCCCGGCGGCGACCGACCCGGCCCGCACCGACATCGGCTCGGTCGGGATCCCGATGTTGACCAGCGCCCCGCGCGGCTTGAGCGTGGCGAGGAACCGGTCCAGCGGCAGGTTCGCGGACACCGTGTTGAGGATGACGTCGAAGGTGCCGCGCAGTTCCCGGAGCGTGGCCTTGCCCTCGTCGCCGGCGGTCGCGTAGTGCTCGACGGCGCCGTACCGCAGCGAGTCGTCCCGCTTGGAGGTGGTCTGAGACAGGACCGTCACCTCGGCGCCCATCGCCACCGCGAGCTTGACACCGACGTGCCCGAGCCCGCCCATGCCGAGCACGGCGACCTTGGTGCCCGGGCCGACGTTCCACTGCCGCAGCGGCGAGAACATGGTGATCCCCGCGCACAGCAGCGGCGCCGCCGCGGCCGGGTCGAGTCCGTCCGGAACGGACACCACCATGGGCTCCTCGACCACGATGTGGGTCGAGTACCCGCCCTGGGTGACGGGCCCCTCCGGATGGTCCTCGGGCAGCGGTGAGCCGTAGGTCGCCACAGCCCCGCGCTCGCATTCCTGCTCCTGGCCCGCGGTACAGGACGAGCACTCGTGGCAGGCTCCCACCAGGCACCCGACGCCGACGCGATCGCCGACCGTGTACCGGGTGACCTCGGAACCGACCTCCTGGACGATGCCGACGATCTCGTGTCCGGGCGCCACGGGGTAGGCGGTCTGACCCCACTCGCCGCGCACGTGGTGGATGTCGGAATGACAGATGCCGGCGTACTCGATCTCGATGAGCACATCGGCCGGCCCGGTATCCCGACGCCGGATCGTGGTCTTCTCCAGAGGCGCGTCCGGTGCGGTGGCGGCGACGGCGGCGACGTCCATGTGATCTCCCTGTGGTCGAGTGCATCGTGAGCTGTTTGATGATTCGGCTACCAGCCACAGTAGAGGGACTTAGTGCTCTGCCGCCGAGTCGACATCCGAGGCTGCACTGGTGCGGAAATGCGAAGGTGCCCTCCTGAACAGGATTGATACGACTCGTACAGAGTCCGTACCGCCAGCTCAGAAGGGCCTCGCGTGATCCACAGTCATCCCGCGTGTTCAGCTACGTCGAGTCAGCCGAATTCATCGGATCGAGGTCAACTACCGGCGCTTCCGAGGCTGCCGAAGACGTCGACGCTGCCGAGGTTGACGCTCCCGGTAGTGGTGACCGAGAAGTTGCGAAAGTGCATCGCGACCGGGAACTGAGCGTCCTGGAGGGTGCTGATCTCACTGGGCCCGTTGAGCGGCTCGATGCTGTCCTCGGTCACGCAGATCGTCGTGGCAACGTAGTCCCCGTCGTTCAAGTTGGGAACGCTGACCTTGTGCGGGCTCGCGAAGGCCCCTTCCTGGTCGAGCAGGTCACTCGAGTCGTTCACGACGACACGCAGATCGGATTGGTCGGTCGGCCAGACCGGGTTGCTGAAGAGGTCCTCGGCGAAGCTGTCGTCCCAGGTTTCCGGGTCGATGTCCTCTTGGCTGATCGAACCCTCGACCACCAGCGGGCCGACGCAGGCCATGTTCTCAGGTGCGACGACAGTGAAGTGGGCAGTGTCGCCACTGACGTTCACTGTGAGTTCGGGCGAGTCGATCTTGAGGATGTCGGTGGGGTCGATGGGGTTGAAGGCCTGAGCCTGGGCGATTGCGGGCGCAATGAACGAGCCTGCACCCAGCAGTGCAGCGGCTACGGCAGCGGCGCTGTAGGTACGCACGGAAGTTGACGACATGAGAGGTCTCCTTGGTGAAGTGAAAGATGAAGAGGTGAAGTGTCCTCGGGACCTGTTGAGCTAGGGCCCTGGCTGTCCTAGCGGAGGGGACCGCGGCAAGACCTCTTTCGGCGCGAGGCCTGGGTGGTTCTCCTCGGACTGCGCGGCTTGCGCTGTGGGCGACTGCATACCGACGCTCGAGGTGTCGTGCGCAGTCGATAGCGCGCTTCGGTTGAGGCCGTCACCTACGAGGCTGAATGCCGCAGGCGCTGCGCACGCCAGGGCGATCACGGCAAGCCGGCGCCGTCGGGTAATGCCGAGTTTGTTCGCGAAGATCACGGAGGTGGCGGCGAACAGGATCGCGACAGTGAGTCCGGAGACGGCAGCCCGAGTCGCGCTCGAGGTATGCCGGAGCGTGTCGTACAGCAGTTCGATGTGCCAGTTGAGGCCGAGAAAAGCGCCGGCGAAGGCGAAGGCGGTCAGGGTAGCGGCGAGCGCCGCCTCGAGCAGGTTCGGAAGAGTCAGGAGGAGAATCGCCCGACACATCAGGTATGCGGCCGCCACGAAGGCGGCGGCGAGGACTGGCACGGCGATCGCGCCAAGGTAGTGGAGCCACCATTCGATGAGGTTCCAATCGGTGAGGTGGTCGACTGCGAGTACATGATTCACGAGTGACCTCCTGGGCGGATCGAGAGCGGCTGCGTTCTCCGGATACATTTCATTCCCACGTCAGGTTCTGGCCAGCGTTGATATCGATAAGCCCCCTTATCGAGTGATCCGCTTAAGAGTCATTGGGTTCGAGGTAGCGTCACACGCATCGCAGACGTGGCCAACCGAGAGGAGGCGTTCCCGTGGAGACTCTGACCATGCAGCAGATCGCCGACCTCGCCGGCGTCAAGCGCCCGGTCGTCTCGGTGTGGCGCTCCCGGTCAGTCGGAACGCCGAACCCATTTCCTGCGCCAGTGGATCCGAGCGGACTGGTATTCGACGCCGAGGAAGTCGGTGGCTGGTTGAACGCCACCGGCCGTGGGAACAACCCGGAGGCGCAGGAGGATGCAGCACTGTTCTCGTCGCTCATGGGTCGGGCGGCGTCCAAGTTCGACGATGCCTCGGCGCTCCTCCTCCTCCACGCGCTGTCCGGCGCGCCGTTGGCCGATCAGAGCAGTGACGATCTCGCGACGCTTCCGGTGGGGCACGCATTCGAGTCGGTTCTGTCCGTGGCGCAGGCGGATAGGGCACTGCGTGATAGCGACCTGGTCGCGTGCGTCGACCGCCTCGCCGAAGCCGGAACTACCGCGACACGGGTGCTCGAACGGTTGGCGCAGCGTCAGGAGGCCAAGGACGCGCCGCTCGCCTCGGAATCGCTCACCAGCACGGGCGACGCGCTGGCGTGTGAGGTGGTCGCGGCGCTGGCCGACGACTCCGAGAGGGCACTCGTGCCGTGGGGTCCGGGCGGGCTGCGTCTGCTCGCGAGCGTGGTGGCCAGGTCTTCCGAATCGGATCGTCCGCGGGTCGTTGCGCCGGATGGCCCGACTGGGCCTGTGGATCGACTGCTCTGGCGGTACCTCGCCGCACTCGGCGCCCGCTTGGAAGCGGCGACGGCCGGTTCAGCCACGCTTCTCGTCGGGCAGTGGTCGGTGATTTCCCGGGACCGGACTGAGAGCTTCTTCGACACGATCGACGACGTGGTGCTGGGCCTGGAGCCGGGCAGCGCCGCGGTGGTGTTCGCGCCCGCGCCACTGCTGGTCGACGAGTCATCGGGGACGGACCATCGGCGGCGGATCCTGAGCGGGACAGGCGGCGACTATGTGGCGCCCCTGCGCTATGTCGCTCGCCTGCCGCGGGGATTGTGCCGGTTCGGTGGTCGTCGTCGGATGGCACTGTGGGTGTTGGGGGAATCCGGCGACACCGGGGGTGCCCGGAGTTTCACGACGTTCGGGGAGCACTCGGCCCACGCGCTGGATATCCGGGAGAACCGTGCACTCGCCTCTGACGCTGTCGCGGCTCTCCGCGGAGGCGCCGCACGGCGGAGTCACGCGTTCCTGCGCAGCGAGCACCGGCTCACCGAGGCGGTGGTGAGCAAATCCGCGCTCGCGCTGCCGGTCACCACCGACGTCGCGGAGGACGGCGGTGATGCGCTCGCCCGCCTGTGGGAGAAGCGCGACGCGTCGGCCTCCCGGGTGCTCGACGGGGTCGAGGTGGTGGCGGCCGGATCTGCGGCTGATCACTCCCTGCCGTGGAGGGCGGCGACCACGGGCACGCACCGGCCGGCCCGGGTGATCACGGGCGTGCGCATCCCCGCGGAGGTCTTCGCGGCGGGCCCGGGCGGCATCGGGGTGATCGGCCCGGACGAGGTGCGCGGCCAGTGCGCGATCGGGTCGAGGTCGGTCGACCTGGTCGAGTTGGTCCGACGCGCGCCTCGTTTCCGGCTCACGGAGCCGGGCGACGTGGTGTTCACGACGACGAGGGGGCCGGCCGCGATCATCGACGCAGTCGGCGGCAACGCCGTTCAGGCGCCGGCGCGGATCCTGCGGTGTCTGGAACCGGTCGAGGGATCGCGACGTATTCTTCCCGAGCTCGCGGTTCGAGATATTTCGGCTGCGCGGGGATCGGATTGCCGTTCCTGGCGGCTGCGCACCGTCGTCGTCGACGCCTGTAGCCCTTGGCGCACGGTGGCGGCACGGGCCGCCGAGCATCGGGCACGGCTCCTGGCCGAACTGAGTGCGCTCGACGACTTGACCATAGAACTTTCCGACGGACTCGCGGCCGGCACCTTGCAGGTCGCCCACCGCGATGATCCACACAGCAACAAGGAGAACGCCTGATGGCGAAAGTGTTGGTTCCGAAGCCGATGGAGGCATCGACCCCCAAGGAACTCAAGGACACGCTGTGGAAGGCGGCGGACAAGCTCCGCGGGTCCATGGATGCGTCGCAGTACAAGGACGTTGTGCTGGGGTTGGTGTTTCTCAAGTACGTCTCGGACGCCTTCGAAGAGCGCCGGGACGCGATCTGCGAGGAGCTCTCCGGTGAGGACGAGGCCTACCTCGCGGAGACGCTCGAGGACGCCGACGAGTACCTGGGCTCGGGCGTGTTCTGGGTGCCCGCCGAGGCGCGCTGGGAGTACCTCTCGCGGCATGCCAAGGGCATCCCGGCGTCGTCGACCAATGACGCGCAGTCGATCGGTGAGCTGATCGACGCTGCGATGCGCGCGTTGATGCAGGCCAACGAGTCGTTGGTGGGCACGCTGCCGGTGTTGTTCGGGCGGGACAATGTGGAGCAGCGCCGACTGGGTGAGCTGGTGGACCTGTTCAACGCGGCGCGTTTCACCGGTGGTGGCGCTTCCAAGGCGCGGGATCTGCTCGGGGAGGTCTACGAGTACTTCCTGGACAAGTTCGCCAAGGCCGAGGGCAAGCGCGGCGGCGAGTTCTACACCCCACCCGTGGTGGTGCGGACGCTGGTGGAGATCCTCGAGCCGCACTCGGGGCGCGTGTACGACCCGTGCTGTGGGTCGGGCGGCATGTTCGTGCAGACGGAGAAGTTCCTCGAGGGGCACAAGGAGGAACCGACCAACGTCGCCGTGTACGGGCAGGAGCTCAACGAGCGCACGTGGCGGATGGCCAAGATGAACCTGGCGATCCACGGGATCGATTCACAGGGCCTGGGCTCGCGCTGGGGCGACACCTTTGCGCGGGACATCCATCCGGACATGCAGGCCGACTACGTGATGGCTAACCCGCCGTTCAACATCAAGGACTGGGCGCGGCGCGAGGACGATCCGCGCTGGGTCTACGGGGTGCCTCCCAAGCGCAATGCCAACTACGCGTGGATGCAGCACATCCTGTCCAAGCTGGCGCCGAACGGCGAGGCCGGCGTGGTGATGGCCAATGGGACCATGACCACCTCGACCAGCGGCGAGGGCGACATCCGCAAGGCGATGGTCGAGGGTGACGTGGTCCAGTGCATCGTGGCCCTGCCGGGGCAGTTGTTCCGGGCGACGGGCATCCCGGTGTGCGTGTGGTTCTTCGCGAGGAACAAGGCCGCCGGCAAGGGTGGTTCGGTGGATCGTCGGGGGCAGGTGCTGTTCATCGACGCCCGCGAGCTCGGCCACATGATCGACCGCGTGGAGCGCACGCTGAGCGAGGAGGATCTGCAGCGCATCGCCGAGACGTTCCGCTCCTGGCGAGGCCGCCCCTCCGCGGTGGGCGAGTACGAGGACGCGCCCGGCTTCTGTAAATCGGCGCCCCTCGAAGAGATCAAGTCCGCCAGCTACGCGCTCACTCCAGGCCGCTACGTGGGCGTGCCAGAGGCGGAAGAGGATCTGGAACCGATCGACGAGAAGATCGCACGTCTCACCGGCGAGTTGACCGATGCATTGGATGAGTCGGCCCGGCTCGATTCGGCCGTCCGTGAGCAGCTGGGGAGGCTGGGGTGAAGACGACACTTGGCGAGATAGCTGTAAAGAACGGAATTCAAACTGGCCCATTCGGGTCGCAGCTTCACGCGAGCGACTACGTCGCCGACGGGGTCGGCGTGGTCATGCCTCAGGACCTGCGAGGAAACGTCGTCTCACTGGACGAGATCGCGTTCGTCTCGTCGGCAACTGCGGATTCCCTTCGGCGTCACAGGCTCTGCGTGGGCGACATTGTCTATTCGCGTCGCGGGGACATCACCAGGCGAGCACTGATTCGCGGTGATGGCCCAGAACTACTGTGCGGAACGGGGTGCCTGAGGGTTCGCATCGATATGAATGTTGCCGATCCGGCGTTCGTTTCGTACTTTCTAGGGCTGCCCAAGACGCACGAATGGCTATACCAACATGCGGTTGGCGCAACTATGCCCAATCTCAACACCTCAATATTGTCCGAGGTCCCTGTTGCCTTGCCTGAACTCGAAACGCAGCGCGCGATCGGCGAGGTCCTCGGCGCGATGGACGACAAGATCGCCGCGAACCGGCAGGTAGTCGGAACGTCCGTCACGTTGGCGACCCAGATAATCGCGCGCGAAGCAGTGGGTTCGGATCGGCCATTGTCTGAGATCGCCGATGTGCAGATGGGATCGTCGCCTCGCGGAGCTGAACTGAACGAAGACGGCGACGGGATGGAGTTTTTTCAGGGCGTTAGGGACTTTGGCGAACTATCGCCGACTCCACGGGTCTTCGCCACGGTCACCCCTAGACGCGCGAAGGCGGATGCCACTCTTCTCGCAGTTCGGGCTCCTGTGGGAGAAGTGAACTGGGCGCGAAATGAGACATGCATTGGTCGTGGACTGGCTGCTGTGCGATCCGAAGACGCCCCGACCACCATTCATTACCTTCTTCGCCGATTCGCTTGCAGATGGGATGAGCACGAAGGATCAGGCACTGTCTTCTCCTCGGTGACGGGACCCCAGGTCAAGGCGATGCAGTTCCCTACCGTTCCTGAGGCGTCGGCCGGCGAGGTTGAGCAGTTGCTTGCGAGCATCCACCAACGCGCCCTAAGTGCCGAAGCCGAGAGCGAAGTCATCTCCCGTACCCGCGACGAACTACTGCCCCTGCTCATGAACGGTCGGATCACCGTCAAGGACGCCGAGCGTGCTGCCGAGGATGTGCTCTGAGTGTCTCCCCTGCGTTCGTCGGTGTTGTTCGTTGAGCATCAGCGACGTCCTCGATGCAGCACGGACTTACCAACACGATCGAATGCGTTCCGGACACGGCGACGCGACTCTGGGCGGTTAGCCGGTCGTCGGAGGTTCTTCGACCAGAAGGTATCGGCGGTGCCGACTCTGAGGGGGCGCGGTAGCCCGAACCCGGTCCTCCTCGACAAGCCTTCGGAGAACCGGTCGCAGAGAGCCCCTCGACTTCCCGGTGAGCTCGGACAACTCGGCGATGGAGATGGGGGCCATCGGGGAGAGGGAGTTGAGCACCGCCTCTTCGGTATCCGCCGGCGCGGCTGGAGCCCCGAAAAGAGCAAACTCTTCAGTCCCTATGGGCGTGAGAACTCCTTCTCGGGTAAGGGCGTGCAAGGTGTGCCGCGCGTCGTCGGAGTCCATCCCCAACTGATCTCGAGCCGTCGTGACGGTGACACGACCCTCACGCCGGGCGATCGCCAGCAATGCGTCCTCACCACGAGCGAGGTCACGACCGACGGCATCGCGTGCCCAGCGCCGGTGGGCATCAGAATCCGCGCCGTGACGGCGAAACTCGACGATGACACTGTCTGGGGTCACAGTGAACTCTGGACTTTCGAGCGAGCGGGCGCGCATTTCATTGCGCATCAATGGCACCCCGCCGCCCTGCCCTTCTGCCACCTTCCCGCCGGAACCCAAGGACGGCACATTCTTCAGCATCTGGAGAAGTGTCTGGTTCCGACATCGGGAGATGCCGTCTCCGATGTTGTCCCGCGTCTTCTGCCAGAGCCCGCCGGGACTGGTGACAGTCACTCGGTCCGGGTAGATGTCAACCGCCACAGCTTGTCCCAAGAACATGGGGTGGTACTCACGGTGCAGCACGGCGTTGCCGATGGCCTCCCGCAGCACCTCCTCGGGAATCTCCAGTTCATCCGTCCGGCCGGCTCCGGTGACAACGGAGTACGTTCTGAGATTCCTGGCTACGGCGGATACCGCGTCAGACACCACTTCGGACAGCGGTCCCACGCATTCGACTCGGTCAAGAAACCGAAGCTGGGTGGTCGCCGACGCTTTTTCGACAGTTGGATGCACGCTGACGTCGACGTACAGTTGCGGGAAAAACTGCTGCGGGTAATCGCCCACGGTGAGAAGCCCGGCCAGCCGGACTTGGCCCTCGTTGTCGGTCACATTCAGACGGGCGAGCATTTCTCCACGCTCCGTCAATCGCCGCACCGCCCTCGCGTTTCCCAGGGCGCTCACCAAGAGGTCGACCAGTGTCGGGTCGAGGTCATCAGCAGAACAGTCCACGACCAGTGCTCGGTCAGCCTCAGAGATCGTGTGTGCAGTCTGAAGGCTGAAGATCTCACTTCTGCTCAAACGGACATCGCGATCGTCGACCCGCTTATAACTACCGGTTTCGACGCCCTTGCTCTTGATGTAGCACGGTTTGGCGCCGATACCGTTCTCGAGGATCTCGATCGCCAGGACCTGCTGGCCTTCAAAGTCGAATCGATTGACGTGATAAGCGGGCGGGTTCACCAGTCGAGCGCCCTGCTCGTTACCGTCGCCCATGCCGTCGATGAACTGGCTGCACACCGCCTCCACGCGGAACCCCTCGACAGGCTGGAACCCCAGCTCCTCACTGACGCCGAGAATGATCCAGCCGCCGACGGTGTTGGCAAACGCGCTGACAGAATCCCAGACGGACTTGCCCAAGGACTCGGCGGCTGCCTTGACCTCGGTCGTTGCGTCGTCGGTGCCTTGCCGGCGGAGTCGATCGATGACAGTCGCGAAGTCGGACTCATCCATGCTGGTCTCCGTCACTGCTGGTCAGTGCTGCTCACTGTAGGTCAGTGTATGTCACTGAACGGCGATGAATGCAGTGGCAGTGATGAGGTAAGTCTGTGCCCAGACGTGGCCCAGGGGTCGGGTCGCGCGTTGCACTGGCGATCGCTCACAGCCCGGGATCGTTGGGCTGCCGCGTCCCAACGCGCGATTCGGAGGCACCCTAATCCGTCAACGTCAGCGAGTTTCGCGGATCTCTGTGAGATTAGGGGGGTGCCTAAATTAACAAAGTGCAGGTCACACCTCGGCGGATGGTCCGAAGCGGCCAAGGAACTCGAGCTTGGATACGTGCGCGACAGAATCCATGCAGTTAAGAAAGAAGTTGGCCGCAGAAAGAGTGATCTCCGCTGTTCAGGCCTTAATTCGAGACGAAACGGGGAGCGTCAGAAGCGACGCATCGACCAGCAAGACTGGACCATGGGAGGTTCACTGTGAGTCTGACGTTCAGGGGCGAGGCGCACCAGGCAGCGGTCTCGCAGCGGCCCCCATGGTCGACCGTCGGAACCCCGGAGGCGGTTCAGTGTCTACCCGTCAGTGTTGCTCACTGTAGGTCACTGAACGTCAGTGGTGGTGAGTGCAGTGACGCATACAGTGACGGACCCGCCACCGGCTTCTCGCTGAACAGCTCGGCCCCGCGTCAGTTGTACGCGCGCTGCAGACCAGCTACCGTCGGGGCATACCACCTGCCCCCTCTGGGGGCAGGTTTTTTCATGTCAGGCCACGCTTCCCGCCGCTCTGACGTGGAGAGGACGCGATGAACTACGGCTGGTCCGAGGCCCAAGCCGAGCAGGGGATCCTCGACGCCCTCGCCGAGCGCGAATGGGAGCACCGCTCCGGCCCGTCCCTGGCGCCCGGCTCGGGGGAGCGCGACTCGTGGCACGACATCGTCCTGCGGGGCACCCTCCTGCAGTCGCTGATCAACCTCAACCCGGACGTGCCTGAGGAGTACCTGCAGCAGGCCATGGCCGAGGTGACCACTCCTCAGTCGCAGGACGCCGTCACCGAGAACCATCGAATCCACCGCATCCTGCTCGACGGCTACAAGGGCCTGACCTACATCGACGACGACGGCCGCGAGGTCGCCCCGGTCATTCGCTTCCTCTCCGCTGACGCCTCGCGCAACCGGTACCACGCCGTGGACCAGGTGACCGTCCGCAGCCGCGAACACGAACGGCGATTCGACGTGGTGGCCTACGTCAACGGACTGCCGCTCGCGATCTTTGAACTCAAGAAGCCGGGCGCCAAGAACGCCACCGCTGAGCTCGCGTACAACCAGCTGCGCACCTATCTCCACGAATTCCCCATGGCGTTCCGCTTCGCCGTCGTCGTCGTCGCCACCGACGACCTCTCCGCCCGCTACGGCACACCGTTCACCCCGTGGAACCACTTCGCGCCCTGGAACGTCGACGACGACGGCCGCCGCATCGCCCCCTTCACCACCCTCGACGGCTCGGCCGAACCCACCACCGAACTCGACCTCCTCATCGACGGCGTGTTCAACGTCGAACGCTTCGGCCAACTCCACCGCGACTTCACCGCCTTCGACGCCACCGAGTCCGGCGTGATCAAACGCATCGCCAAGCCCCACCAGTACTTCGCGGTGACCAAAGCCGTCGGTGCCACTGTCCGCGCCGTGGACTCCGACGGCCGGGCCGGCGTCGTGTGGCACACCCAGGGCTCCGGCAAGTCCATGGAGATGGAGCTCTACACCGCCAAGATCATGCGGCACCCGCGACTGGCCAACCCCACGGTCATCGTCATCACCGACCGCACCGAGCTGGACTCCCAACTGTTCGACGGCTTCCAGATCTCCGACCTGCTCCCTGAGCAGCCGGTGCAGGTCCGCACCCGCGACGATCTGCGGACACAGCTGGCGGACCGCCGCTCGGGCGGCATCTACTTCACCACCCTGCAGAAGTTCGGCCTGAGCAAATCGGAACGCGACTCCGGAGCGACTCACCCGCTGCTCTCGGACCGGCGCAACATCGTCGTCATCGCCGATGAGGCCCATCGCAGTCACTACGACAACCTCGACGGCTACGCCGCGCACCTCAAGAGCGCGTTGCCGCACGCGACCCTCATCGCCTTCACCGGGACCCCCATCACCGAGGGGGAGCGCGACACCCGCCGCGTCTTCGGCGCCGACATCGACGTCTACGACCTGCACCGGGCTGTGGAGGACGGAGCCACGGTCCCCGTGGTCTACGAACCACGGCTTATCAGCCTGGCGCGCCTGCCCGGCGTGGACGACGAGTCGCTCGACGATGCTGCGGAAGAGGCGCTGAGCGGCCTCGACGCCGCGGACGCCGAACGCCTCCAGCGCGCGGTGGCCAAGCTCGACACCGTCTACGGCGCCCCCGAGCGCATCCGCACGCTGGCCGCCGACCTGGTGACCCACTGGGAAACTCGCCGCGACGCCATGCGTCCCTTCCTCGGTGTCCCGGGCAAGGCGATGATCGTCTGCGCCACCCGATCCATCGCCGCGAACCTGTACCAGGAGATCGTCGCCCTCCGCCCCGACTGGCACTCCGACGCCGACGACGCGGGCAAGGTCAAGGTGGTCTACACCGCCGACCCGGGCGACGAGGAGCACGTCACCAGGCATCTCCGACGTCCGAGTGCGATCGCCGCGGTGAAGCAGCGGGTGAAGAACCCCGACGACGAGCTCGAGTTGATCATCGTCAAGGACATGATGCTGACCGGCTTCGACGCCCCGGCGCTGCACACGCTGTACGTGGACCGACCGCTCAAGGGGGCGCTGCTCATGCAGACCCTCGCCCGCGTCAACCGCACCTTCCGCGGGAAGCAGGACGGGCTGCTCGTGGGCTACGCGCCGCTCACCGACAACCTCTCCAAGGCATTGGAGGAGTTCACCCGCGATGCCCCGGAGGGCGGCGACCGGCTCGTCGGCCGCACCTCCGAGGAGGCCGCGCAGATCGTGCTCGACCTGCTCGCAGGCGTGCGTGAGCTCATCGGTGACGAGTGGAAGGCGCAGTGGCACGCCAACGCCAAGACCGGCTGGCGTGATGCGCTCCTCACCGTGGTCACCCGCCTGCGGTCGCCGGGCACACCGGGAAACCGCGACGACGACGACCCGGACGCGCGCCCTCTCGCTGACCGCTTCCGCGACCTGTCATCCAAACTCGCGCGGGCGTGGGCCCTGGCGGCGGGGAACGACTCCCTCGAAACGGTCCGACCCGAGGTGCGGTTCGTCGAAGAGGTCCGCGTCTGGATGCTCAAGCTCGACGCGCAACAGAAGATCGGCGCCGGAGAACTGGTTCCGGACGAGATCAAGCGCATTCTCGGCGAGCTGATCGTCGACTCTGCCGCGAGCACAGGGGTCGTCGACATCTATCGCGAGGCCGGACTGCCGCTTCCGCGGTTGGACACGCTCACCCCGCAGTGGGTCGAGGAGGCGCAGAAGCCGTCCAAGGCGCACCTGGCGATCGAGGCGCTCAAGGCGACGTTGCTGGAGGAGGCCGCGACGGTCACTCACGGCAACGAGGTGCGGCGCAGGCTGTTCTCCGAACGCGTCAACGAGCTCATGGTCAGGTACACCAACCAGCAGCTCACCGCCGCCGAGGTGATCGCCGAGCTCGTGGAGCTCGCCAAGGAGGTCAGCGCGGAGGCCGACCGCGGCCAGCGCTTCGAGCCGCCGCTGGAGAGCTATGAACTCGCGTTCTACGACGTGGTTGCCTTGAACGAGTCAGCGGTCGACATCCTCGGTGACGACGTGCTGGCCGAGATCGCCCGCTCGATCGTCGCCACGATGCGTCGCGACATCCGCACCGACTGGACGGTTCGCGAGGACGTCAAGGCCAAGCTTCGCGCCTCGGTCAAGCGGAGCCTGCGCAAACACGGCTACCCGCCGGACCAGCAGCCCGAGGCCATCCAGCAGGTCATGCAGCAGATGGAAGCCCTGGCGCCGCGCTACGCGGAGGAGATGGGACAATCTGTCACACATCGATCCCCGATAGTGCCGCTCTGAAAGGCTTCTTAGCCCCGCCGCTCGGCCACCCGTCCGATGAGGCGGGTTCCCGCGAGGAACGGAACCCGGGTGAACCGCTTGGAGTACCAGGTGAGTGTGCTCAGTGCGTCGGGGGTGATGACGAGGCGCCTGGCGTTGATGCCGCGGATGGACCGTGCGGCGACCTTCTCCGACGTGAGAGGCGTCTTGGACAGCAGCATCCGGGCGGTCTGGTCAGCTCTCGGATCATCCCCGGACAGTGAGTCTGCAAGGCCCGACCGGAAGAAGAGTGGGCAGATGACGGATGTGCTGATGCCGCGGGGCCTGAGTTCGGCATCGAGGGTTTCCGCCAACGCGACCGCCGCCGCCTTGGTCGCGTTGTAGGCGCCCATCTGGGGCGCGTGCACCAGACCTGCGGCGGAGGCGGTGATGACCACCCGGCCGCCTCGCCCGAGCTTCGGGACCAGCGTCTTGCACCCGCGGACCACGCCGAGCAGATTGATGTCCACGATGCGCTGCCAGCTCTCCATCGAGGTGGAGTCCAGCCTGCCGCCGACCGCGATGCCGGCGTTGTTGATGAGGATGTCGAGCCTGTCGACGGCGAGCGCGGCGGCGGCCCAGTCGTCATCGTTGGTCACGTCGAGCGTGAGGTAGCTCCACTGGCCGCTGAGTCCGCGCACCGCTGGTGGCGTCTCGGCATGGAGGTCGGTGAGGATGACCTCGTCGCCTGCGGCCAGGTACTCGCGGGCGAGCGCCAGTCCCAGCCCCGAGGCGGCGCCGGTGATGAAGACGCGGCGGGTCATCGGACGGCCTCCTGCGGGATCTGCGCGTCGAACGCCATGTCGCGACGCTGGTCACCGAAGGTCAGCTCGGGGATCTCGGCGAGGTAGTTCTGTACATATGTCCAGGGGCGGGCGGTGCCCTGTCGGGGAAACTTGTGCACCCCGCGTTGCACGTAGCCGGCGTCGAGGTCCAGGAGCGGGCGATCGCCCTTCACCTCGGGAGGGATCGGCGCGTAGATCTTCTCCCCGTTCCTCTCGCCCGCGCGCCACAGCTTGACCATGTAGCGGGAGACCATGTCCGCCCGCAGGGTCCAGGAGGCGTTGACGTACCCCACGGTGAAGCTGAAGTTGGGCACGCCGGCGAGCATCATGCCGCGGTAGGTGGTCAGGTCGGCGGGCTCGAGCTCGCGGCCGTCGATGCTCAGGGTTCCGCCGCCGAACGCCTCGAGTTCCAGGCCGGTGGCGGAGACGATGACATCAGCGTCCAGTTCCACGCCGGACTCGAGGCGGATACCGCGTTCGGTGAACGTGTCGATGTGTCCGGTCACCACGCGCGCGCCCCGTTGCATCGCCCGGAAGATGTCCCCGTCGGGGGCTTTGCACACCCGCTGGTCCCAGGGCTTGTACGACGGGGTGAAGTGCTCGGCGATCTGCTCGCGGGAGATGTAGCGGCGTTGCAGGAGCCGCAGCCCCTGGGTGAAGGCCCAGGGGAACCGCTGAGCGACGAGATACTGGACCATGTCGCGAGCGCCGTGGGTGAAACGGGCGGCGCGGTACGCCGGTTGTGCCGGCAGCACGCGTTGCCACACGGCGCTGATGATGTCCTTCTCGGGGAGCGGGGCGACGTAGCTCGGGGTCCGCTGGAGCATCGTGACGTCGGCGCCGAGGTTCTCCAGGGCCGGGACGAGGGTGACGGCGGTGGCTCCGGAACCGATCACGATGAACTTCCGCCCCGCGTAGTCGACGCCTTCGGGCCATAACTGGGGGTGGATGATCTCGCCGGCGAACTCCTGTTCGCCCGGGAAGTCGGGTCGGAAGCCCTGGGAGTGCGAGTAGTAGCCGGACCCGTAGTGGACGCGGCGGGCCCACACCGTGCGCTCGGTGGAGCTCCCGCCCTCCGCCCGGACGCTCGTGACCTTCCACAGGCCCTTCTCGCTCTGCCAGTCCGCGTTCTGTATCCAGGACCCCAGATGCAGGCGCTCGAGGACCCCGCAGTCACGGGCGGTGTCGCGGATGTACTCCTTGATCTCCTCACCCTGCCCGAGCGTCGAGGAGTGCGGCCAGGGGCGGAACGGGAACCCGAACGTGGCCATGTCCGAGTCCGACCGGATCCCCGGGTAGCGGAAGGTGTTCCAGGTGCCGCCCAGGTCGTCCTGCGCGTCGTGGACCTCCCACGACCAGTGGGGGAACGTGGTGGAGACGTGGTGGGCCAGGTCGATGCCGGAGATGCCGGCGCCGACGATCAGGAGGTCCAGCGGGTTCTCGGGTGCGCCGGCCGGTGGGCGGCGGTCAGCAGAGGCTGTCATACGGAGGACGATAGTCCCGATCCCGCCGAACAAGTTGCCGAAACGCGCCAAGAGGTTGCTCTATCGCGCCATGTGGCGGAGAGTTCTGAGGTGGCATACGTCAGATCGGCAGGCCTGAGGGGCGTCAGGGCGGTGATCGATGCGCTGGGTGGCGACGCCGACGACCTGGCCCGGCGCAGTGGGCTGCCGGGCGGCGCCCTCGACAGCGACGAGATCCTGGTGCAGGATCTCGCGATCGGCTTCCTCCTCGAGACGGCGGCCGTCGAGTTGCGCTGCCCCGACTTCGGCCTGCGGGTGGCGTTGCGTCAGGACCTCGGTCTGCTCGGCCCCGTGGCCGCGGCCATCAGGCACGCCCCGACCACCACCCGGGCGTTGGAGATGACCTCCAAGTACCTGTTCTTCCACGCCCGGTCGCTCGAGATCACGGTCGTCCCGGATCCGGAGGCGGACCCCGGTGTGCTGGGGGTGCGGTTCGGTTACCGCGACGACGCGGCCGCGCTGCCTCCCCAGGCGGTCGACATGGTCCTGCTCTTCCTGCACCGGTCCATGCTCGCCCTCCTCGGGGGGGAGTACGGACTGCTGTCGGTCGAGCTCCCGAACCCGCTCAACACGGTGCCCGCTCGCTACCGGGAGCTGTTCTCCGCCCCGGCGAGACCACTCGCGTCGGCCGCGATGCTCCGCGTCCCCGCCGCGCTCCTCGGCCGGGAGATCACGGGCGGCGACCTGATGGCCCACGAGCTGGCTCTGAGCTATCTGGAACAGCACGGTCCCGCACGGGACCAGACGTACGCCGAGCGGACCAGGACCCTGCTCCTGCGGTCCCTCGACACGGGGACCTCGACCCTCGGCGACGTCGCCGCACTCCTCTCTGTCTCGCCGCGGACCCTGCAGCGGCACCTCACCGGTGAGGGCACGTCCTTCTCCGGGATCCGGGACGAGGTGCGGCGCGATGTGGCCGCCCGGTTGTTGGCCACCACCGAGATCCCCCTCTACCAGATCGCCTCGGCCCTGGCGCTCGACGACGTGACGACGTTCAGTCAGTACGCGCGTCGCTGGTGGGGGGTCACGGCCAGGCAGTTCAGGGCCGACAGGAGGGGTCCGGGCGCCGTGGGTCGACCCGCGATCGAACTTTCCTGACGAGTGTCAGCTGGACTCGCTATGATCCAGATCACACCGCCCCTGCGTCCCCGAGGACCCCCATGGCCGACACCGTTCGCGAACAACTCCGCCGTCACGCCGACTCCGACTCCCCGGCGATCCGCTACGAGGACCTGACCATCTCCTGGCGCGAGTACATCTCGGCCGCCGACCGTCGCGCCGGAGCACTCGACGCGATGCTCGACGACTCCCGACCCCGGCACGTGGGCACGCTCCTGGAGAACACCCCGGAGATGCTCTACGCGCTCGCCGCGGGCGCTCTCGGCGGCGTCGTCATCGCGGGTATCAACGCGACTCGTCGCGGTGAGGGGCTGGCCCGCGACATCAGGCGGGCGGACTGTCAGGTCCTGCTCACCGACTCCCAGCTCGCGCCCCTGCTCGACGGGTTGGACCTGGGCGATGTCAGTGTCATCGACACGGACTCCGACGAGTGGGCGTCCACGGTCGCCGCGTCGGAGCCCCCGGCCGATCCCCCGGTGGCCGATGCCGGCGACCCGTTCATGCTCATCTTCACCTCGGGGACGTCCGGGGACCCGAAAGCGGTACAGGTCGGCAACTTCACGGTCACCATGTCGGGCGAGGCGCTCGCTCCGTCCTTCGAGCTGACCTCCGAGGACGTGCTGTACCTGTCCATGCCGCTGTTCCACTCCAACGCCATCATGAGTGGCTTCTCGCCCGCGATCGCCGTGGGCGCCACCATGGTGCTCGCCCGACGCTTCAGTGCGACCCGCTTCGGCGACGACATCCGCAGGTACGGGGTCACGTACATGAACTACGTGGGGAAACCGCTCGCGTACATCCTCGACACCCCGGCTCGCCCCGACGACGCGGAGACCACCCTGCGCGCGGCCTTCGGGAACGAGGCCGCGGCCAAGGACATCCCCGCGTTCGCCGAGCGGTTCGGCTGCACCGTGCGGGACGCCTACGGCTCCACCGAACTCGCGATCATCGTCGTCCGGACCGAGAACTCGCCGCTCGAGTCCATCGGCGAACCGTTCCCGGGGGTCGCGGTGTACGACCCGGTGACGGTCACCGAGTGTCCCCGCGCGATCTTCGACGACACCGGTGCGGTGGCCAATCTCGACGAGTGTGTGGGCGAGCTGGTCAACACCGAGGGAGCCGGCTTCTTCGCCGGCTACTACAACAACGAGCAGGCCACGTCCGATCGCATGCGGGACGGGATGTACTGGTCCGGCGATCTGGCCTACCGCGACGCGGACGGCAACGTGTACATGGCCGGTCGCAGCGGGGACTGGCTGCGGGTCGACGGGGAGAACATGGCCGCCGGGATCGTCGAGGAGATCCTCCTCCGGCATCCCGCGGTCTCCCGCGTGGCGGTGTACGGGCTGCCCGACCCCCGCGGCGTCGGCGACCAGCTCGCCGCGGCCGTGGTGGTCCGGCACGACAGCGAGCTCGAGCCCGCCGGGTTCGAGGAGTTCCTGGCCTCCCAGCCCGATCTCTCTCCCAAGGCGTGGCCGCGCTGGGTCCGGGTCTCCGATGCGCTCCCCACCACGGCGACCAACAAGATCCTCAAGAGAGCCCTGGTCGAGGACGGGGTCGGTGGCACCGCCGGCGGTGCCGACACCTGGTGGGAGCGGGAGGAGCGAGGCACGTCCTACTCGATCCTCGCCGACTCCCGCGCGGGTACCGCGGTCTGATGGACCGCGCCTGATGGTCTACGTCGTCACCCGCTTCGACTTCCGGGCGCCCGGCGCGGACGCGGCCGAGCGCCGGGACCGCTACCGGGCGGCCCTCGCCATGGCCAGGTACGCGGAGGAGTCGGGCCAGGACGCCGTCAACCTCTCCGAGCACCACGGCTCCGAGGACGACTATCTCCCGTCGCCGCTCATCGCTGCGGCGGCGGTGGCCGCGGTGACCGAGCGGATCCAGATCGCGGTGTGGGCCCTGCTCGCGCCGCTGTACGATCCGGTCCGGCTGGCCGAGGACATCGCGGTCCTCGACCACGTGGCGTCCGGGCGGGTGAGCTTCACCTTCGGGCTCGGCTACCGACCGGTCGAATACGCGATGCACTCCCGGGACTGGAAGGGGCGTGGGGCACGGCTGGAACAGCAGTTGGAGACGATGCTCGCGGCGTGGGCGGGGGAGCCTGTCGGCGACGATCCGGTCGACGGTTCGCCTAGGTGTATTGACCACGCAGGTTGTGTCTCCGGTCGGCATGGCGAGATGAAATGAGGAAGACCTCCGTGTGAGGTGTGGAAGCGACCAAGCACCCACATCCACAACGGAGGTCTTCGTGTCCCACGCTAACGCGACTCTGACGCCCACGGGAAGACTGCGCCTGGCTCGGTGTGTCGTCGAGGACGGCTGGACCCCGGCCCGGGCTGCCGAGCGGTTCAACGTCTCGGTCACCACCGCCCGCCGCTGGGCCGAGCGATACCGAGAGAACGGCAAGGCGGGCATGGTCGACCGCTCCAGCCGGCCACATACCTGTCCGCACCAGACGCCCCGTCGGCGCGAGCGCCGGGTGATCGGGCTGCGCGTCTCACGCCGGTGGGGCCCGGCCCGCATCGCCTACCACCTGGGCATGCACCCCTCGACCGTGCACAAGATCCTCTCCCGCTACGGGTGCGTGCGCCTGGCGTTCACCGACCCGGCCACCGGCGCCCCGGTCCGCGCCACCCGGCGTCGCCCGACCAGGTACGAGCACGACGCTCCCGGCGACCTGGTCCACGTGGACATCAAGAAGCTCGGCCGCATCCCCGACGGCGGCGGCCACAAGTTCCTCGGCCGCGCCATGGGCCGCAAGAACCGCAGCGGCACCGGGTACTGGTACATCCACAACGCCGTCGACGACCATTCACGCCTGGCCTACAGCGAGCTACTGGACGACGAGCGCAAGGAGACCGCGGCCGCGTTCTGGCACCGGGCCAGCGCATACTTCGCCGACGCCGGGATCACCGTGCGCAGGGTGCTGACCGACAACGGCTCCTGCTACCGCTCCCACGCTTTCGCCGACGCCCTCGGCCCGGACATCAGCCACAAGCGGACCCGGCCGTACCGGCCGCAGACCAACGGCAAAGTCGAACGCTACAACCGGACCCTGCTCGAGGAATGGGCCTACGCCCGCCCCTACGCCAACGAACGAGACCGCCAAGCTCTGCTACCGGCGTTCCTGCATCACTACAATCATCACCGCGGCCACACCGCACTCAAAGGCGCCTCACCCGCCGACCGCATACCCAACCTGCGTGGGCAGAACACCTAGACTCTGGTCCGTGGCCGAGAACGCACAGACCGACTCCCAGATCACCGCCGGATCCACAGGAGCCCCCGCCCCGCCCCGGCCGGTGCTCGTCGTGGACTTCGGCGCCCAGTACGCGCAGCTCATCGCGCGACGGGTGCGCGAGGCGCGGATCTACTCCGAGGTGATCCCGCACACCGCGACGGTGGAGGAGATCAGGGACAAGGACCCGGTGGCGCTGATCCTGTCCGGGGGGCCGGCCAGCGTCTACGCCGACGGTGCCCCCGCGCTCGACCCGGCCGTGCTCGAACTCGGGTTGCCGGTCTTCGGCATCTGTTACGGCTTCCAGTCCATGGCGGGTGCGTTGGGGGGCGAGGTCGCGCACACCGGCAACCGCGAGTACGGGCGCACCGAGGTGGGCGTGTCCGGCGGGGTGCTGCACGCGGGACTGCCCGCGACCCACCCGGTGTGGATGAGTCACGGCGACGCGGTCACGTCGGCGCCCGAGGGGTTCACGGTGACCGCCTCGTCCGCCGGTGCCCCGGTCGCGGCGTTCGAGTGTGTCGATCGACGGATGGCCGGCGTCCAGTACCACCCCGAGGTGCTGCACTCGCCCCACGGGCAGCAGGTGCTCACCCGGTTCCTCACCGAGATCGCGGGCCTGGAGCCCACGTGGACCGCGTCCAACATCGCGGAGCAGCTCGTGGAGGCCGTCCGCGAGCAGATCGGCGAGGGTCGCGCGATCTGCGGTCTGTCCGGCGGCGTGGACTCCGCCGTGGCGGCCGCGCTGGTCCAGCGGGCGATCGGAGACCGGCTGACCTGCGTGTTCGTTGACCACGGGCTGCTGCGCGCGGGCGAGCGGGAGCAGGTGGAGAACGACTTCGTGGCCGCCACCGGAGCCCGCCTCATCACGCTCGACGACTCGGAGATCTACCTGGGCCACCTCGCCGGGGTCAGCGACCCCGAGACCAAGCGCAAGATCATCGGCCGCGAGTTCATCCGGTCGTTCGAGCGGGCCGTGACCCAGGCCCTCGAACTCGAGGATTCCGGCGACAGCGCGGACTCGTCGGTGGACTTCCTCGTCCAGGGGACCCTTTACCCGGACGTCGTCGAGTCCGGCGGCGGCGCGGGGACGGCCAACATCAAGAGTCACCACAACGTGGGCGGCCTGCCGGACGACATCGAGTTCTCCCTCGTGGAGCCGCTGCGCCTGCTCTTCAAGGACGAGGTCCGCGCCGTGGGCCGGGAACTCGGGCTGCCGGAGGCGATCGTCGGCCGGCACCCCTTCCCCGGGCCGGGCCTGGCCATCAGGATCGTCGGCGCGGTCGATCAGGATCGGCTCGACACCCTGCGCGCGGCGGACGCGATCGCGCGCGAGGAGATGACCGCCGCCGGGCTCGACGCCTCGGTGTGGCAGTGCCCGGTCGTGCTGCTGGCCGACGTGCGCTCGGTGGGGGTCCAGGGCGACGGCCGCACCTACGGCCACCCGATTGTGCTGCGCCCCGTGAGCTCCGAGGACGCCATGACGGCGGACTGGACGCGTGTGCCGTACGAGACGCTCGCCCTGATCTCGAACCGCATCACCAACGAGGTCCCGGACGTCAACCGGGTCGTGCTGGACGTGACCAGCAAGCCGCCGGGCACCATCGAGTGGGAGTGAGTCGGCCGCGGCTCTGACAGATCCGCCCCCA
>NZ_JAALEE010000085.1:0-4177 GCF_014145265.1 Dietzia sp. CW19
CCTGCGGGGACGGGTCCGGGCGGAGGTCTCGACCCTGCTCGCCGAGTCCGGCGCGACGTCGGTCCTCGTCACCCACGACCGCGCGGAGGCGCTGGCCACCGCCGATCGGGTCGCCGTGCTCATCGACGGCCGCCTCGCCCAGGTCGACACCCCCGAACGGCTCTACTACCACCCGGTGAGCCGCGAGGTCGCCCAGCTGGCGGGGGAGGTCGTCCTTCTCCCGGCCACCGCGGACGGAGGGGTCGCACACACCACCATCGGCGCCGTCCCACTCGACACGCCCGCACGCGGGTCCGGCACCGTCCTGTGGCGCCCCGAGAGCCTGACGGTCCGTCGGGTCGGGCAGGAGGGGCACGGCGTGTGCACCGGCGTCGAGTTCGTCGGCGCGTCGACCCTCATCCGGATGTGTGTCGACGGCACCGAGCAGAGCTTCGCGGTCCCGGTCTCCGGCGGGGAGGTCTTCGAGGTGGGGGCCCGGGTGGAGGTCACGCCCTTGCGTCCCGCCGTCTTCCACGCGGGGCCGTCGGTGCCCGCCTGATCAGCTCTCGGTGGCGGCCCAGCCCAGGGTCCGTTCGACGGCGTCGTTCCAGCGGCCCCACAGGCGCGCGCGCTCGTCCTCGGCCATGCGTGGCTCCCACCGCCGGTCCTCCCGCCACAACTCCCGGAGCCGGTCGGGGGAGTCCCACTGGCCCACCGCCAGCCCCGCGGCGAAGGCGGCACCCAGGGCGGTGGTCTCGGTGACCTCGGGCCGGATCACGTCGATGCCCAGGATGTCGGCCTGGAACTGCATCAGGTAGTCGTTGACCACCATCCCGCCGTCGACACGCAGCGCGTCGGCGGTCTCGCCGGCGTCGGCGGCCATCGCGTCGGTCATCTCGCGGGACTGGAACGCGGTGGCCTCGAGCGCCGCTCGCGCCAGGTGTGCCCGGGTGTGGAACCGGGTCAGGCCCACCAGGGTGCCACGCGCGTCCGGGCGCCAGCGAGGGGCGAGAAGTCCGGAGAACGCGGGCACGAGATAGCAGTCGCCGTTGTCCTCCAGTGACGTCGCCAGTTCCTCGGTCTCCTCGGCGCTCGAGATCACCCCGAGGTTGTCCCGTAGCCACTGCACCAGCGAGCCCGCCACCGCCACGGAGCCCTCCAGCGCGTACACGGCGTCGGCGTCCCCGAGCTTGTAGCAGACGGTGGTGAGCAGCCCGTTGTCGCTGAACTGGGGGGTGGTGCCGGTGTTGAGCAGCAGGAACGCGCCGGTCCCGTAGGTGTTCTTGGCGTCGCCGGGGTCGAAGCAGGTCTGGCCGAACATGGCCGCCTGTTGGTCGCCGAGGATCCCCGCGATGGGGGTCCCGCCGAACATGCGACGCTCGGTCACGTGACCGATCACCCCCGAGGACGGCACGATGTCGGGGAGCATCGCCCGCGGCACCCCGATCTCGCGGCAGAGCTCGTCGCACCACTCCAGGGTCCGCAGATCCATGAGCAGGGTGCGGGAGGCGTTGGTGACGTCGGTGACGTGGAGCGCCGATTCGCCGTCGGTCCCGCCGCGGCGGCCGCCGGTGAGATTCCACACCAGCCACGAGTCGATGGTCCCGGCCAGCAGCTCGCCGGCCTCGGCCCGCTCGGTGCCGCGTCGGCCCTCGGCGTCGAGGTGATCGAGGATCCACCGGATCTTCGGACCCGCGAAGTAGGTGGACAGGGGCAACCCGGTCGCATCGCGGAACCTGTTGTCTCCGTCGGGGTGGCCCTCCGCCAACCGGGCGCAGATCCCGGAGGTCCGGGTGTCCTGCCAGACGATCGCGTTGTAGACCGGCTCACCGGTCTCCCGCTCCCACACCACCACGGTCTCCCGTTGGTTGGTGATGCCGATCGCGCTCACCAACGCCGGTTCGAGGTCGGCGTGACCGGCCACCTGGGCCATGGTCGTCCGCACGTTCTCCCAGATCTCCAGCGGGTCGTGTTCCACCCATCCGGCCCGGGGCAGGATCTGCCGGTGTTCGACCTGGGCGGTCGCCGCGGGCACCGGCAGACCGTCGTGGTCGAAGAGGATGGCCCGCGAGGACGTGGTCCCCTGGTCGATCGCGAGGATGAACGTGTTACGCGTCACGTCGTCAGACTACGTCCGCCCGGGCGTAGAGTCGGGCGCAACCGGCCGGAAACCGATACCCGGCCCCGGAGGGAGCACGATGCCCACGATCAGATCACGGTCCGTCCTCGGTCCCGAGCGCCGGGCCGAGGCATGGCGGAGGTTGTCGGAGGAGTCCTTCGACATCGTGATCGTGGGTGGCGGTGTGGTGGGCACCGGCAGCGCTGTCGACGCGGCCACGCGCGGCCTGAGCGTCGCAGTGGTGGAGGCCCGCGACTTCGCCGCCGGGACCTCCTCGCGCAGCTCCAAGATGTTCCACGGCGGGCTCCGGTATCTCGAGCAACTCGACTTCGGGCTCGTCGCCGAGGCCCTCCACGAGCGCGAGCTCAGCATGACCCGACTGGCCCCGCACCTGGTCAAACCGCTCAAGTTCCTCTTCCCGCTCACCCGCCGGTTCTGGGAGCGCCCCTACATGGCCGCGGGATTCGTCCTCTACGACCTCATGGGCGGCGCCAAGAGCGTCCCGCCGCAGAAGCACTACAGCCGCGCCGGTGCACGGCGCGTGGCGCCGGGTCTGCGCGAGGACGTCGTGGTGGGGGGGATCCGGTACTGGGACACGTTGGTCGACGACGCCCGCCACACCCTCACGCTCGCCCGCACCGCCGCCCTGCACGGCGCGGTGGTCGCCAACTCCACGCAGGTGATCGGCTACCTGCGGGAGGGCGAACGAGTGACCGGCGTGCGGGTCCGCGACGCCGAGACCGGACGGGAGACCGACGTCCGGGCCGGGGTGGTGCTCAACGCGGCGGGGGTGTGGACCGACCACCTGCAGGAGATGCTGGGGGAGGAGGGCGGCTTCACGGTGCGTGCCTCCAAGGGGGTCCACATCGTGGTGGACCGTGACAAGGTCGACTCGGAGGCCGCCCTCATCCTGCGCACCGAGAAGTCGGTGCTCTTCGTCATCCCCTGGGGCGAATACTGGATCATCGGCACCACCGACACCGACTGGCAGCTCGATCTGGCCCACCCCGCGGCGACGGGTGCGGACATCGATTACATCCTCGGGCACGTCAACGCCGTGCTCACGACCCCGATCGGGCGGGACGACGTCCGCGGTGTCTACGCGGGACTGCGCCCGCTGCTCTCGGGCGGGGCCGACTCCACCGCCAAGCTCTCGCGGGAACACGCGGTGATGCGCGCGGCTCCCGGGGCCGTGGTGGTGGCGGGCGGCAAGTACACCACCTACCGGGTCATGGCGGCGGACGCGGTCGACGCCGCGGTGGCCGAGCTGGGACCGGAGCGCGCGGAGTCCGTTCCGGCCTCCACCACCGATCGCATCCCCCTCCTCGGTGCAGACGGCTACCCGGCGATGGTCAACCGCGCGGACCGGATCGCGGACCACTACGAGATCAGGGAGGAGCAGGTCCAGCACCTGCTCGACCGCTACGGTTCGCTTCTCGAGGACGTGCTGGACCTGGCGGCGGACCGCCCCGATCTGCTGGAGACCCTCGACGGCGCCGATCGCTACCTCCGGGTCGAGATCGTCTACGCCGCGCTCGCGGAGGCCGCTCTGCACCTGGAGGACGTCCTGGTCCGCCGGACCCGGATCTCCATGGAGTACCAGCACGGAGGGGTGGCGTGCGCCCGCGAGGCCGCGCAGCTCATGGCGGAGGTGCTGGACTGGGATACCGACCGCGTCGAGCGGGAGGTCGAGATGTTCGAGCAACGGGTCGCCGCGGAGCTGGCCAGCCAGGTGACGGACTCCGACGACGAGGCGGACGGCTTCCTCCGCGGCGTCCCCGAGGTCCGGGAGTTCCTGGTGGAGGCGACCGTCGACCCCGCGAGCGCCGAGCCGGTCGTCGACCACCCGGCCTGACCGGGAGGCCACCCTTCCCGACCGAGGGGCCACCTATCCCGACCGGGAGCCCGACCAGCGCGTGATGGGGGTCGGAACCGTCACGGCCGCGTTCCGCACCCCCTGACACCGGAAATCCGCTGCCGTCCTGCGCGATCGGCTGTCCGGTGGGGCAGCGGATGGCGCAGGAGAGCAGCGGATCCGGGGGAGGGGCGGGCCCGACGGCGCGGCCCGTGGGGCCCGAC
>NZ_JAALEE010000086.1:0-4346 GCF_014145265.1 Dietzia sp. CW19
GGCGCGTGAGCGATGACGCAGGGCTGTTCGCGGCCGGGGACGCGGGACCGGGCCAGGGGGAGGGGTCGGCTCCGCCGCCGGTCGACCCGTCGGCCCCGCTGGCGGTGCGGATGAGACCGCGCACGCTGGACGAGGTGGTCGGACAGCAGCACCTGCTCCGCGCCAATTCGCCGTTGCGACGACTGGTCGAGGGCCGGGGAGGGTCCTCGGTGATCCTCTACGGGCCGCCCGGGACGGGCAAGACGACGCTGGCCAACCTCGTGGCCACGTCGTCCGGCCGACACTTCGTGGCCCTGTCCGCCCTGAGCGCCGGGGTCAAGGACGTCCGGGCGGTGATCGAGGACGCGCGGACACGCCAGATCCACGGCCGGCGCACCGTGTTGTTCATCGACGAGGTCCACCGGTTCTCGAAGAGCCAGCAGGATGCGCTGCTCGCCGCGGTGGAGAACGGCATCGTGCTCCTGGTGGCCGCGACCACGGAGAACCCGCACTTCTCGGTGATCGCTCCGCTGCTGAGTCGTTCCCTCATCGCCGAACTGCAGGGGTTGGACCAGGCGGGGGTGGCCACGGTGATCCGGCGCGCCGTGGCGGATGAGCGGGGCTACGCGGGGGCGCTCGAGGTGACCGACGCCGCGGTGGAGGACATCGTCCGGCTCTCCGGCGGGGACGCCCGCCGGAGCCTGACGATCCTCGAGGCCGCCGCGGGAGCCGCCGAGGACGACGTGGTGACCCCGGAGACGGTCGAGCTGAGCCTGGACGCGGCCCCGGTCCGCTATGACCGGGACGGGGATCAGCACTACGACGTCACGAGCGCGTTCATCAAGTCGATCCGCGGGTCGGACGCCGACGCGGCCCTGCACTACCTCGCGCGGATGCTGGTGGCGGGGGAGGACCCCCGGTTCATCGCCCGGCGCCTGGTGGTGCACGCGAGCGAGGACATCGGGATGGCGGATCCCACCGCACTGCTCGCCGCGTCCGCGGCGGCGGAGGTCGTGCAGAAGGTGGGGCTGCCCGAATGCCGGCTCGCCCTGGCCCAGGCCACCATCCATCTGGCGACCGCGCCCAAGTCCAACTCGGTGATCTCCGCGATAGACGCGGCGATGGCGGATGTCCGCGCCGGGGGAGTCGGTGAGGTCCCCCGTCACCTCCGGGACGGTCACTACGCCGGGGCCAAGGGGTTGGGCAACGGGGTCGGCTACCGCTACGCGCACCAGTCCCCGGCCGGGGTGGTGACGCAGCAGTACCCTCCCGACGAGCTCGTGGGCCGCGACTACTATTCGCCCACCGGCCACGGCCACGAACGAGAGCTCGGAGCGCGGGTGGCCAAGCTCCGGGGGATCATCCGCGGGAAGCCCTGACCGACCAGTCCGGTGTGTGTGAACCTGATGCGACCTGTCCTGACAGGCACACCATGGAACACGAGTTCGGAGGACACATGAGTATCGCGAGCATCTTCTCAACCCTGGTCGGGGTGGCCACCTCGGTAGGCGTCTGGGGAACCGGCGCACACAGCCTGGGCCTGCTGCCCCCGGAGGCGTTCATCACCGCCGCCAACTTCGGCATTCTCCTACCCCCTATGCCGGGATGATCCTGCCTGCCGCCCACGCGGTTCCCGGGCGCGCATCCCTGTCATAGACCAGGGCGCGCGTCTGGCGCCGTTTCCCTGCGTGCAAGTCGAACAGGGTCGCCGGCCCGGATCTGAGGTGAGAGCCATTCCTCGACCCTGAAGGTGCGCCGGTAGGCTGGTGAGCCGACTGATCC
This sequence comes from Dietzia sp. CW19, assembly GCF_014145265.1. Lineage (NCBI taxonomy): Bacteria > Bacillati > Actinomycetota > Actinomycetes > Mycobacteriales > Dietziaceae > Dietzia > Dietzia sp. CW19. Next base: position 1,762 of record NZ_JAALEE010000086.1, read on the forward strand.
ACCACCTCCGTAGACCACCAGTGAGGCCCCCTGTGCAGACCCATGAGATCCGGCGCCGATTCCTCGACCACTTCGTCAGGGCCGGTCACGCCGAGGTCCCCAGCGCATCACTGGTCCTGGACGACCCGAACCTGCTGTTCGTCAACGCCGGAATGGTCCCCTTCAAGCCCTACTTCCTCGGCCAGGAGACCCCGGAGCACGCCACCGCGACCTCCATCCAGAAGTGCGTCCGCACCCTCGACATCGAGGAGGTGGGCATCACCACCCGCCACAACACCTTCTTCCAGATGGCGGGCAACTTCTCCTTCGGCGACTACTTCAAGGAGGGGGCGATCCGCCACGCGTGGTCGCTGCTCACCTCCTCCCTGGACGACGGGGGGTTCGGAATCGACCCGGAGCTGCTGTGGGTCACCGTGTATCTCGACGACGACGAGGCCTACGGCATCTGGCGCGACGTGGTCGGCATCCCCGAGGGTCGCATCCAACGCCGCGGCATGGCGGACAACTACTGGTCCATGGGCGTCCCCGGGCCCTGCGGTCCGTGCTCTGAGATCTTCTACGACCGCGGCCCTGCGTACGGGGTCGAGGGCGGACCGGAGGCGGACGAGGACCGCTACATCGAGATCTGGAACCTCGTGTTCATGCAGAACGAGCGCGGTGAGGGCACCGGCAAGGACGCGTTCGAGATCCTGGGCCCGCTACCCAAGCAGAACATCGACACCGGGATGGGGATCGAGCGCGTCGCGTTCCTGCTCCAGGGCGTCGAGAACGTCTACGAGACCGATCTGCTCCGCCCGGTGATCGACACCGCCGAGCGGCTCTCCGGCACCAGGTACGGGGTGGACAACGCCTCCGACGTCCGCTTCCGGGTGATCGCGGACCACGCGCGGACGGCGTACATGCTCATCTCCGACGGCGTGACCCCCGGCAACGAGGGGCGCGGGTACATCCTGAGGCGGCTGCTGCGGCGCATCGTCCGGTCCGTCCGACTCCTGGGCGCGACCGGTGACACGATGGCCGAGTTCATGGCCACCGTGAAGGAGGCGATCGGCCCGTCCTTCCCCGAGACGATCGCCGGCTACGAGCGCATCGAGCGCATCGCCGTGGCCGAGGAGGTCGCCTTCCTCAAGACCCTCGAGTCGGGAACCCAACTCTTCGAGCGTGCCGCCGAGGACGCCAGGGCCTCCGGCGCGGCGGTGCTCACCGGCCGCCAGGCGTTCGCCCTCCACGACACCCACGGGTTCCCCATCGACCTGACGCTGGAAATGGCCTCCGAGGCCGGACTGCAGGTCGACGAGGAGGGCTTCCGCTCCCTCATGTCCGAGCAGCGCGCCAGGGCCAAGGCCGACTCGCGGTCCAAGAAGCACGCCCACGCCGACCTGTCGGTGTACCGCGACTTCCTCGACGCCGGTGAGACCGTCTTCACCGGCTTCACCGAACTCACCGACGAGTCCACCCTCCTGGGCATCGTCTCCGGCGGAGAGGCCGTCCACGTCGCGCGCGAGGGAGACGCGGTGGAGTTCGTGCTCGACCGCACACCGTTCTACGCCGAGTCCGGTGGCCAGCTCGGTGACCGCGGGATGATCTCCACCGCTGGTTTCCAGATGCAGGTCGACGACGTGCAGAAGATCGGGAAGAAGCTCTGGATCCACAAGGGCGTCCTCACGGGCGGCGAGGTCGAGGCCGGCCAGCTCGTCACCGCGGCCGTCGACCCGGAGTGGCGCAAGGGGGCCACTCAGGGCCACTCGGCCACCCACCTCGTGCACGCCGCACTTCGTCAGATCCTCGGACCGGAGGCCGTCCAGGCCGGCTCGCTCAACAAGCCGGGGTACATGCGGTTCGACTTCAACTGGTCGGGTTCCATCCCGGCGGACGTCCTCGCGCAGGTCGAGGAGATCACCAACGCCGCCGTCGACGCCGACTACGGCGTGAACACGATCGAGACCAGCCTCGACGAGGCCCGGCGGATGGGCGCGATGGCGTTGTTCGGGGAGAACTACGGGTCGTTGGTCCGGGTGGTGGAGATCGGCGGACCGTTCTCGATGGAACTGTGCGGAGGCACCCACGTGTCCAGTTCCGCGCAGATCGGCCCGGTGAGTCTGCTGGGCGAGGCCTCGGTCGGATCGGGTATCCGGCGCGTGGAGGCGTACGTCGGGATGGACGCCTACCGGCACCAGGCCCGTGAGCGCGCTCTCGTGTCGGGCCTGGCCACCTCGCTCAAGGCGCCCGCCGACGAACTGCCCGACCGGGTGGCCGCGCTGACCGCGAAGCTGCGGGAGGCTGAGAAGGCACTGGAGTCGATGCGTGCCGCCCAGCTCGCCTCGCGGGCCGGGGACCTGCTCTCGGCGGCCGAGGACCTCGACGGGATCCGGGTGCTCGCCCACGACGTCCCGGGGGGAGCGGCGGGCGACCTGCGTACCCTCGCGTCCGACCTCAAGGGCCGACTCGGTGGGGATGCCGGTGTCATCTTCCTCACCGCCGGGGGCTCGGAGAAGGTGCCGTTCGTCATCGCGGTGAGCCCCGCCGCCCAGGAGCGCGGCCTCCGCGCGGGCGATCTGGTCAGGGCCATCTCGCCGGCGCTCGGG
>NZ_JAALEE010000087.1:0-2414 GCF_014145265.1 Dietzia sp. CW19
TGGCGGGTCGGCGGGCGCGCCGAGGTGTGGACCCGGCTGGACTCCGGCCCGGGTTCGGACGCCGTCACCGTCGGCCTCCGCGGAACACCCGACGACGCCGAGGTGACCATCACCGACGCCACGATCGGCTCCACGGCCGAGCCCGAGGTCTCCTCGCGGCACCGGGCCAGGGTCGCCCGGGACGGCGGGTCGCTGCGACTGACCGTCGACGGCACCCAACAGCGCTGGACCGTCGTCCGCTCCGCTGACCCCAAGGCGGCGGACACCTTCTGGGTGGCCGGCGACGGTGGCACCTGGGACCTGCGGCTGCTCCCGTTGATCGACTCCCGGATCCACGACGCCGGGTTGTCGGACGGTCAGATCCTCAGCCCCATGCCCGGGTCGGTCATCGCGTGCTTCGTCGCCGACGGCGACGAGGTGACCGCGGGCCAGAACGTCCTGGCCGTCGAGGCCATGAAGATGGAACACGCCCTGTCGGCACCGATCGACGGGGTGGTCCGGCTGAACGTCTCCACCGGCGAGCAGGTGCCCGCCGACCATCTGCTCGCGACCGTCGAGCCCCACCCCTCCACCGAGGAATCCGAAGGAGAAGGCAATGCCTGAGTTGGAAGAGCACTACGCCGACCTGAAGTCGACGGTCGCCGAGTTCGCCGACAAGGTGGTCGCCCCCGCCTCGGCCGAGCACGACCGCAACCACACCTTCCCCTACGAGGTCGTCGCCAAGATGGGCGAGATGGGCCTGTTCGGCCTGCCCTTCCCGGAGGAGTTCGGCGGCATGGGCGGCGACTACTTCGCCCTCTCCCTGGCACTCGAGGAGCTGGGTCGTGTCGACCAGTCGACCGCCATGACGCTCGAGGCGGGCGTGGGCCTCGGCGCGATGCCGATCTACCACTTCGGCACCGACGAGCAGAAGAACACCTGGCTGCCGGATCTCGCCGCGGGCAGGAAGCTCGCGGGCTTCGGCCTCACCGAGCCCGGTGCGGGGTCGGATGCCGGCGCCACCAAGACCACCGCGAAGCGGGACGGCGACGAGTGGGTGGTCAACGGCAACAAGCAGTTCATCACCAACTCGGGGACCGACATCACCTCGTTGGTCAACGTCACCGCGGTGACCGGCGTGCGGGACAACGGCAAGAAGGCCATCTCGACCATCATCGTCCCGTCGGGCACGCCCGGCTTCACGGTCGAGCCGGCGTACGACAAGGTCGGCTGGAACTCCTCCGACACCCACCCGCTGACGTTCTCCGACGTGCGGGTCCCGGCGGAGAACATCCTCGGCGAGGAGGGGCGCGGGTACGCGAACTTCCTGTCGATCCTCGACGAGGGGCGCATCGCGATCGCCGCGGTGGCCACCGGCGCCGCCCAGGGGTGCGTCGACGAGTCGGTGAAATACGCGCGTGAACGCGAGTCCATGGGCCAGAAGATCGGGTCGTTCCAGGCGATCTCCTTCAAGATCGCCCGCATGGAGGCCCGCGCCCACACCGCGCGCTGCGCCTACTACGAGGCCGCCCGCCTCATGCTGGCCGGCAAGCCGTTCAAGAAGGAGGCCGCCATCGCCAAGATGGTCTCCTCCGAGGCGGCCATGGACAACGCCCGGGACGCCACCCAGATCCACGGCGGCTACGGGTTCATGAACGAGTACCCGGTGGCCCGGCACTACCGGGACTCCAAGATCCTCGAGATCGGCGAGGGCACCACCGAGGTGCAGCTCATGCTGATCGCGCGCGGTCTCGGGTTATGAGTGACCAGGCTGTGACGATGGACGGACAGCGCAAGGAGATCGTCCAGCGCGGACTGTGGTTCGAGGAGTACGAGGTCGGCACCGCCTACCTCCACCGCCCCGGGCGCACGATGACCGAGACGGACAACGTCCTGTTCACCACGCTCACCATGAACACCCAGGCCCTGCACCTGGACGCGGCGTGGTCGGCCGAGCAGCCGGGCTTCGGCGGCGAGCGGCTCATGAACTCCATGCACACGCTGTCGACGCTGGTCGGGCTGTCGGTGGCGCAGCTCACCCAGGGCACGATCGTGGCCAACCTCGGGTTCTCCGAGGTCACCTTCCCCAAGCCCGTGTTGCACGGTGACACCCTCTACGCCGAGACGGTGTGCACGGACAAGCGGGAGTCGAAGTCGCGCCCGGGCGAGGGCATCGTGACTCTCGAGCACATCGGTCGCAACCAGCACGGTGACGTGGTGGCCAGGGCCGTCCGCAAGACGCTGGTCCGTAAGCGTCCGGCCGACCAGGCGGGGGAGGGGTCGGCATGACCCCGGCGTGGATCCCGCCCGGCCCGGCACTGCTGTTCTGCCCGGCCGACCGCCCCGAGCGGTACGGCAAGGCGGCCGAGCGCGCGGACGTGGTGATCGTCGACCTGGAGGACGCGGTCGCACCGGACGCCCGACCGGCCGCCCGG
>NZ_JAALEE010000088.1:0-5734 GCF_014145265.1 Dietzia sp. CW19
CTCCGACCGTCCTCCGACTCCGACCGGGCCCGGCGCGGGTTAGGGTTACCCGCGTGAGCGACCGGCCAGCGACCCCTCCCCGGCACCGGCACCGGGTCGAGCGCCCCCGACACGGGTCCCGCCTCGTTCCGTCCGGCGGCGCCGGCCGGATCACGGTGGTCGGACTGATCCTGGGCGCGGTCGCGACGATGATCGGGGTGGCGCTGCTCTGGCCGACCTTCCAGGACCCCGAGCTGGACCCGTACTTCGCCCAGTCGTCCGGGTCCTCGGTGGTGACCGAGCGGGGCGAGGTCGTGTCCACCGAGGTGGCACCCTGCGGCTCCCCGGACAACGGTCGGGTGCTGCCCGGTCCACCGCTCGAGCCCCGGTTCCCCGGCCCGGAGTGTCCGCGCTCGATCGTGCGACTCGACACCGGCCCGGACGCCGGCCGACAGGTCCTGCTGGAGATACCACCCGGGCCCGGATCCCCGGACCTCGGTGAGGGCGACCAGATCCAGCTGGGCCGCTCCCCCCAGGGGGCCACCGACACCTATGCCTTCGAGGACTTCACCCGCACCGTGCCCATGGCGTTGTGGCTCCTCGTGGGCGCCGTGGTGATGGTCGCCGTCGGGCGGTGGAAGGGACTGCGGGCCCTGATCGGGATCGCGGTGGCCCTCGTCGTCGTCGTGGGGTTCGTCCTCCCCTCCATCCTCGACGGCAACCCGGCCATCCTGGTGGCCGTGGTCGGCGGCTCCGCCGTGCTCTACCTGGTGATCTACGTGGTCCACGGGATCAACCTCAAGACGCACGCCGCGCTGCTCGGCACCCTGTCGGCGATGCTGGCGGCGGCGTTGCTGAGCTGGGTGGTCATCGAGACCACCAGGATCACCGGGCTCAGCGGCGACTCCACGACCCAGGTCCAGGTGTTCGTGCAGCACGTCTCGCTGACGGGACTGCTGCTCGCCGGCTTCATCATCGGCGCCCTGGGCGTGCTCAACGACGTCACCGTGAGCCAGTCCGCGACCGTGTTCGAGATGCGCCACCTCGACCCGCACGCCGGACCCGTCCAGGTGTTCCGGTCGGCGATGGGGGTCGGACGCGACCACGTCGCCTCGATGGTCTACACCCTGGTGTTGGCGTACACCGGGTCGGCGCTGCCGCTGCTGCTGCTGTTCTCGCTGGGGACCCGCTCGCCGCTGTCGATCCTCACCTCCGACGTCGTGGCCGTGGAGCTGATGCGGTCGCTCGTCGGCGCGATCGCCCTCGCCCTGTGCGTCCCGCTCACCACCGCGGCAGCGGTGTGGCTCTCCCGCGACGTGACCCCGGAGGAACTGGACCGGGCGACCGTGGGCGCGCGGCACTGAGCGCCCGGACTACTGGCGGTACGAGGCCAGGAAGTTGCCGATCCGCTCGATCGCCACGGCCAGGTCGCGGCCGGCGGGCAGCGTGACCACCCGGAAGTGATCCGGGTCGGGCCAGTTGAACCCCGTGCCCTGGGTGACCAGGATGCGTTCGCGTTCGAGCAGGTCCAGCGCGAACAGGCGGTCGTCGTGGATCTCGTGGACCTCCGGGTCGAGCCTGGGGAACACGTAGAGGGCGCCCATCGGCTTGACGCAGCTCACCCCGGGGATCGAGTTGAGCTTCTCCCACGCGATGCCGCGCTGCTCGTGGAGCCTGCCCCCGGGCTCGATCAGCTCGTTGATCGACTGGTACCCGCCGAGTGCCACCTGGATGGCGTGCTGCGCGGGCACGTTGGGGCACAACCTCGTCGAGGCCAACAGCTCCAGACCCTCGAGGAACCCGGCCGCGTGCGCCTTGGGGCCGGTGATCGCCATCCAGCCCGCCCGGTAGCCCGCCACGCGGTACGTCTTGGACAGGCCGTTGAAGGTCAGGACCAGAAGATCGTGCGCGAGCGAGGCGATGGAGGTGTGCTGCGCCTCGTCGTAGACGATCCGGTCGTAGATCTCGTCCGCCAGGATGAGCAGACTGTGCTCGCGGGCCAGGTCCACGATCCCCTGCAGGACCTCCCGGGAGTAGACCGCCCCGGTGGGGTTGTTGGGGTTGATCACGACGATGGCCTTGGTCTTGGGCGTGATCTTCGAGGCGATGTCCTCGAGCGACGGGTTCCAGTCGTCCTGCTCGTCGGCGAGGTAGTGGACGGGCCTGCCCCCGGCGAGTGAGGTCATGGCGGTCCACAGCGGGTAGTCCGGGGCGGGGATGAGGACCTCGTCGCCGTCGTCCAGCAGCGCCTGCATCGTCATGGTGATCAGCTCGGACACGCCGTTGCCGAGGTAGATGTCCTCCACGTCCAGCTGCGGGAAGTCGGGGACCAGCTCGTACCGCGTGAAGATCGCTCGACGGGCCGACAGGATGCCCTTGGACTCCGAGTAGCCCTGCGCGTGGGGCAGTGCAGCGATCATGTCGCGCATGATCACGTCCGGCGCCTCGAACCCGAAGGGGGCGGGGTTGCCGATGTTCAGCTTGAGGATCCGGTGACCCTCCGCCTCGAGCTGGTTCGCCCGCGCCAGCACCGGGCCGCGGATCTCGTAGAGGACGTCCTTGAGCTTGGACGACTGGTCGAGCGTGCGCGGCTGGTGGAGCGTGCGTCCCGTGTTCTCCGGCGTCATGACTGCTGATTGTGCCACCTCGGTCGGACGAGGTTCCGGCCGCGCCGAACCGCGGTGTCAGAACCCGTGGCGTCAGATCCCGTACCGCAGGTCGATGATGGCCGGGATCTCCGAGAGGGGCAGGAGATCGTCGGGATGCTCCACCGAGAGGAAGTCCACGCAGCCTCGCGCGTGGGAGGCCAGGGCGTACGGCTGGGAGTCGATCGACAGGCCGGTGAGCTGACGGAGCCTGCGGACCTCGCCCCTGACGGTCGCCGTGGCGTCCCTGTCCCCGTAGAGCGCCTCGGACAGGGAGCGCGCGGTCCACGCCTCCCGGGACGCCAGGAGCGCGAGCAGTTCCGCCCTTCGCGGGGTGAGGTCGACCGTCGACCCGTCGGCCCGGATCACCGACGGCCTCCACCCGAGCAGACGGATCTCCGTCACCGGGTTGTCGCCCCGATCCGTGCTCTCGTCGGGGCCGGGTCCGGGGCGCGAGCCCGCGTCCGGCGGGCGGGGGTCGTCCGGGGACGGCCCACCCACTCCGTTCGCGAGCAGCGTCTCGGCCAACCGGGTACCGCAACGGACCAGCGCGGCCGTCTCGGAGCTCGAGAAACGGACCGGATGGGAGACGTCGAGGACCCCGAGGATCCTGCCGCGGGCGTCCCGGACGGGACTGGCCGTGCAGGTCCAGCCGTGATGGGCCCGGACGTAGTGTTCGCCGGCGGTGGCGTGGGTCAACGTCCCGGTCTCCAACGCGAGGGAGATGCCGTTCGTGCCGATCCCCCGTTCGGACCAGTCCGCGCCCTCGGCGAACGCGATCGAGTCGGCGCGGCGGAGTACGTGGGGACTTCCCGACCGCCAGAGCAGGCACCCCCGTGAATCGGTGAGGACCACCAGGTGCCGGCCCGCGGCGGAGGTGTCGGACACCGAGGCCACCACGTCCGCCGCGATGTGGCGCAGGGGTGTGCGCTGCCGCGCGTCGGCGACCTGTTCGCGGGTGAGCACGCGGGCCGGCATTTCCTGGTCCGGCGAGATCCCGGCCGCTCCGCTGCGCCTCCACGCCTGTAGGACCCGCGAGTCGAGGTCTGAGGTCGCGCCACCGGAGAGCGCGATCCCGTGGGCCCTGATGGAGCGCTCGGCGAAGGCCCGGGGGTCGGAGAACCGCAGGGCCGGGTGCAACGACATTGCCACCCCCTGGGGAAGAAAGTGTGATCTACGTCATTGCCGAAGCTACACGAGACGAAGGAGCGGACATGACCCAGACGACAGATGCACCGGCCGACCGGGGTGGGGCGGGCGGCGCCGGTTCAGGCGCCGACGCCACGGTCGAGAGGTGGCTCGGGGAGTTCGACGAGGCCCTCCGGGCGGGGGACGCGGAGCGCGCGGCGCAGTTGTTCGACCCCGAGGGCTACTGGCGCGACTTCGTCGCCTTCACGTGGAACCTCAAGACCCTCGAAGGGCGGGAGCAGATCCGCGGGATGCTCGATTCCCAGCTGTCCGCGGTCTCCCCCTCCGACTGGAGGCTCGACGACCCCGCGAGCGCGTCGGGTGACCTGACCGAGGCGTGGGTGACCTTCGAGACGGCGGTCGGCCGCGGATGGGCCCACCTCCGCTTGCGCGACGGCAGGGCCTGGACCCTCCTGACCACGATGCAGGAACTCAAGGGGCACGAGGAGAAGAGGCGCCGGACCCGGGACCAGGGCGTCGAACACGTCATCCGCAAGGGGCGCACGACGTGGCTCGAGAAGAAGCAGGAGCGCCAGAAGGCCCTCGGATACACCGAGCAGCCGTACACGGTGATCATCGGCGGAGGCCAGGGCGGGATCGGGCTCGCGGCCCGACTCAAGCGGCTGGGCGTGCCGACCATCGTGATCGAGAAGAACGAGCGGGCCGGCGACTCGTGGCGCAAGCGCTACAAGTCACTCCACCTCCACGATCCGGTCTGGTACGACCATCTGCCGTACATCCCCTTCCCCGACGACTGGCCGGTGTTCCCGTCCAAGGACAAGGTCGGGGACTGGCTCGAGCACTACACCGCGATCATGGAGCTCGACTACTGGTCCGGTACGCAGTGTCTGACCGCCGACTTCGACGAGGAGTCCGGGACGTGGCGGGTCGAGGTGGACCGGCGAGGCGAGAAGGTGGAGCTCCGCCCCACCCAGCTGGTGTTCGCGCTCGGGGTCTCGGGCTACCCGAACATCCCGCACGTCGAGGGCGCGGACTCGTTCACCGGCGAGCAGTGGCACTCCTCGGAGTTCACCGGGGAGGGGGACGTGGAGGGCAAGCGGGCCGTGGTGATCGGCTCGAACAACTCGGCCCATGACATCTGCGCCGCGCTCTGGGACCACGGAGCGGACGTCACCATGGTCCAGCGCTCCTCCACCCACATCGCGCGGAGCGAGTCGCTCATGTCGCTGGCGCTCGGACCCCTGTACTCCGAGGACGCACTGGAGGCGGGGGTGACGACCGAGAAGGCCGACATGCTCTTCGCCTCCTGGCCCTACCGCCTGCTCCCCGGGGTGCAGATCCCCGTCTACGAGCAGATGGCGGAGAAGGACTCGGAGTTCTACGGCCGACTCCGCGAGGCCGGATTCGAGCTGGACTTCGGGGAGGACGGGTCCGGCCTCTTTCTCAAGTACCTCCGGCGCGGTTCGGGGTACTACATCGACGTCGGTGCCAGCCAACTGGTGATCGACGGCGAGGTCGCGCTGGCACGCGGGCAGGTGACGCGGATCCGGGCCGACGGGGTGGAGCTGGACGACGGGACGATCCTGCCCGCCGACCTCATCGTCTACGCCACCGGGTACGGCTCGATGAACCAGTGGTTGACCGATCTCGTGTCGCAGGACGTCGCCGACCGGGTGGGCAAGGTCTGGGGATACGGTTCCGACACCACCCGGGACCCCGGGCCCTGGGAGGGGGAACTCCGCAACATGTGGAAGCCGACGAACGTCGAGCAGCTCTGGATCCACGGAGGCAACCTGCACCAGTCCCGCCACTACTCCAAGTACCTGGCCCTGCAGCTCAAGGCGAGGATGGAGGGCGTGCCCACCCCCGTGTACCAGGTCCAGGAGGCGCACCACCCCTGCTGACGGCGGGACCCGTCAATGCACCTGCGGCCCGTGATCGGGGTGTCCGATCACGGGCCG
>NZ_JAALEE010000565.1:0-4336 GCF_014145265.1 Dietzia sp. CW19
CGCACAATCTACAACTCAGCATCGTTAGCTTGTCATAATCATTATTATCGGCGTTAACATTGTTGCTGGCCAGGGCGCGTTTCTGAAGCATCGACCGCCCATGGCAGGTTATTCGACTGTCCGGGCTGAGTCGGTTCTGGCTTTGGTTGGCGCCCTGCTGTCGATCTAGTTGGCGGCTGTATACGCCTGCATCACGTCGGCGGGGATTCGTCCGCGGTCCGAGATTTCGTAGCCCTTGTTGCGGGCCCAGTCGCGGATTGCTTTGGTGTCCCCAGACGTGGTCGTGTTTTTGCGGGCCGTCTTGGCCTTGTTTCCGGTCACTCGGTGGCCGGCCTCGATGTATGGTGCTACGGCCTCGCGGAACGCCTGGGCGTTGTCATCGCTGAGGTCGATGGAGTATTCCTTGCCTTCAAAGGCAAAGGAGATGGTGTTCGACGTCTCGCCCAGGTCGGTTCCATCGAGATCGTCGATGTATCTCACCTGAAATTGTTGAGCCATTGTTTCCCCCTACTGTGGTGGCTGTTATTGCAGGGTCACAGTATGCATCAAAAATATGTGCACTACCCGATCGCATTCGTCGGAGCTTGACGCCGATTGCTTTTTGCTACCTGGGCCCCGGTCGTCCGGGACTTCGGGTTTGGGGTCATCCATAGTGGTAGCGGCAGGTGGCGATACGGACTTCCGTTTCGGTCACTTTGTAGACGAGTCGGTGTTCGTCGGTGATTCGTCTGGACCAGTATCCGGCGAAATCGTATTTGAGGGGTTCGGGTTTGCCGATTCCTTCATTGCCGTTGCGAGTGATGTCCTGCAGGAGCAGGTTGATCCGTTTGAGGATCTTGCGGTCCTGTTGTTGCCACCAGAGGTAGTCCTGCCAGGCGTTGTCGTCCCAGACCAGCAGCACGTCAGTCCGCGCCAAGCAGGTCGCTAGCCTCGGCGTCGAGCAGGTCGCGAGCCTGGCCACGGCCATCCTCGAGCCTTTCCATCGCATCCAGGAGCCGACGGGCGTTGGCCGGGGATCGCATCAGGTGGGCGGTCTCGCGCAGGGACTCGTAATCGTCGAGGGAGACCATCACCACGGGTTCGTGACCGGCACGGGTGATGACAACCTCCTCGCGGTCGTTGGTGACTCCGTCGAGGACCTCGGCGTAGCGCGCCCGGGACTCGGTGTAACTCATGGTCTTCATGTCGAACCTCCTGTACGTAAAAGTGTACGTAGCGCGAGCGTGCGACGCAATCGCTTCCCTCGCAGCTGACGGCGCTACTCCCGAAGGGCCGATCCGCGGGCTGTTGGTGCGCCGTCGGGGTGCCGACGCGTGGCGGGCATTGCGATACCGAATCCGGCAGCGAGCTCGCCCCCGGCATGGGCGCGTCGGCCCTAGCCGCAGAGCGGGCAGGAGGGCCCCGCTGCCGCCTCTCTCGCGGTGGGGCGCGGCTCGGCGGCCGGGAAGAGTGTGTCGAGGAGGAGTCTCGGGCCGGATTTCAGCGCAAGAGTGCGTGCCGCTATCCCGGCGGACGTGCGTGGGGTAACATAGGTAACAAGAAACGATACCGGTTACCTGTTACCGAGTGTGGGGAGAGTGCGATGTCGACGTCGGAGAAGATCGCCAGGGCGTATGGGGTGCTTGTCGCGCGGGGAGACAAGATCACTGTCCGCAGCGTGCAGCGCGAAGCAGGGGTGCGGATCGGCGAGGTGGCCGCGTGGATGCGTGAGCACGCGGCCGCGGCCACCGGTGATGTGCCAGAGGCTCCGGACCTGTCGGAGGCGATGTCGGCGATGGTGCAATCGGTGTGGGCCGCGGCGTGGAAGCGGGCCGCGGAGCAGGCGGATGAGGCGACCGCGGTGGCACTCGATGCCGCGCGCGCGGGCGAGGCTGACGCTTTGACCGCGGCGGAGCGCGCTGTCGCGGAGAAAGACGAGGTTGTCGTCGCGCTCGATGGCGCAGCCGAAGAGGTCAAGGCGTTGCGGGCCGAGCTCGAGCAGCTGCGTGGCCAGCTCGAGACAGTGCGCCAGGACGCCAGCCTCGCGCGCGCCAAGGCCGAGGAGGCCGATCGGGCCCGGGTACGCGCCGAGGCGACCTCGGACACGCTGCGTGAAGTGTTGGACTCACTACGTGATGGACCTCGCGAGGCAGGCCCGGCCCCTAAGCCGTGAGCGCAGCTGGCTCCCCACCAAGCGGCCCCGAGTGCCGAGAAGTGGCAGCCATAGGTGGGGGCAGGATCAGGCTCGGAGGGCGCCGCTCCCCCGGCGGACCGGGGTGGTCGGATGTTCCTGGTCGCCGGTCACACGGTCGCCCCGGTTCGTTCGGCGATGAGACGTGCCATGCGGTGTGCGCGTGCGGTGCGGCCCAAGCCGCCCGGCCGCCCAGGGGATGATCGGGTGCCGGTCGCTATTGCGGTGGGGTGCTTTTACTGGATGGTGCTACGGCCTTGTCGATCACCGGGGCGAGGTGATCGTGTCGCGGACGGTGTTGTCGCTGCTGCGGCGGCGAGGACCGAGTAGCGCGTACAGGAGCACTCCGAGAAGCGGGAGTGCGAGGATGACGAGCGCCCAGGCCCAGTCATATGTAGTCCGTCGGTGTCTTGCCAGGTGAATGAGGGCGAGGACATCCAGGACGATCATGCCTACCATCGCCGCGCTCCATGCGATGTCGTACGCCGCCGGAATGGTGATCTGCGAGGCGTCTTGCGGAAGCGTGGTGGTGGCAAGTGGGAGAACGGGCATTGTTGATCCTCGGTAGGGGTCGGTGGATCACCGGTTGTCACTCGGTGTCGTACCCATCGTCCTGGAGTTGGCCTCCCCGTTGTGGAGTTGGTGGACTACCAGAGGCTCCACGGTTGCCCGGTGGCGATGGCGTCGTCGATGCGGTGATCAATAGTGTGCGCTGGCTCGTCTGCGGCGATTGCGGTGCGGATCGCCTCTGCGATTGCGCGGGAGAGGCCGGCTGGACCGCGGGTGTCACCGAGGGGACTGTTCGCGCTGTGTCGTCGCGTGAGGTAGTCGGCGCGGTTGTCGCCGGCGGTGCCTAGCCGTAGATGGTTCGGGTTGGTGCAGCCGGCGTAGTCGCAGCGGTGGCACAGGATGGGGTCGGTCAGGGCGCTCCAGCCGAGTCGGTCGATGATGCCGTGCGCGAGTTGGTAGGCGTACAGGTGCGAGGGGACGGTGCCGCGGCGGGAGAGCCCAGGCAGGCTGGCGGCGCGGAAGGAACCGTGTCCGGTGGAGGAGATCGCGCCGATCCAGGGCCAGCACTGGTCGGGGCCGCGGCGGTAGCGCTTGTTCTCGAACCGTTGCCGGGTGGCGGGGTCGGTGAGCCAGATGCGCCACAGTGTCGCCGGGGTGCGCACCGGCCGGGGATCGCCGAGCAGAGAGAGCTGCTGCGTGTCCGGTGCGGCCGGTAGAGGGAACAGTGCTGCGGTCATCGGGGCCTCGAGGGTGTTGAGGGAACTGTTACCGGGTGGGGCGAGGATAGGTGTCAGCTACGACAGCGTCGGCGATGGCCGGGCCCGCACGGTTGCGCAGTGTCCGCTGGTGGGTGCGCCCGGCGGCAAGACGCCGGGCGCACTCTAAAGAGCGCGTTGTGGAGCAGGCCCGGTAACAGCTCCCCGCTTAGACTCCCCCGCCCTGCCCGAGGCGCCGAGGGGTAAAGACACTGTCGCAGCGGGGCAGGAGTCCATCCTTCGACCCCGGCAGGGCGATCGGGCCCGAGGCGCTCACGCCACGTTGCGGTCCCCAGTGGCCTCCGCCGGGGCCTCATCGTGCGTGTCCTGCGCCGAGGCAACCTGCTCCTGTTGGTCGTCACCCAGTGTGTCGAGGGCCGTCTTGATGTCGCGGGTGGAGATGCCGAGGAGTTCGGCGATCTCGCCGCGCGGTTCGCCCTCGTCGATGAGAGCCTTGATCGCCTCTCCGGCATCGAGGCGAGCCTTGGCGATCGCGTCGGCGGCGGTGAAATAGCGGGTGGCCGCTGCCTCGATGCGCTCGTCGCGCTCCCGGCGCTTGCGCTGCTTCTCGGCGAGCGCCTGCCTGGCGCGGTTGCGGGCGCTGGTCTTGTCGGAGGTCTTAGCCACGGTAGTCGCTTCCCTGTAGTCGAGCTGGGCCTGTTCTCGCCACCCAACTCTAACGCTGCCGACGATCGCACACCAGAGCCTGCTATGCCCCCGGTCCCCCACCAGTGCCCCATCCGGACGTGTCACTTCGTTCCACGCTTGTACTTCGCTTCGCTCAGCCCCCGAGAACCTACACACCTCTTGCTGATTTTCAGACTGCGTCCGTGACCGGGCGCTGACGTGGGGTTAGAGTGGGCGGCGTGATGACCCTCCACGTGCTGCACGCCGGGGACGG
>NZ_JAALEE010000565.1:4475-9867 GCF_014145265.1 Dietzia sp. CW19
TCCCGGCCGCTGGCACGGCGCTGGCTTAGAAGCCCTCTCAGAGATCAGCCCGGTGTCCGGCACGGTGTCCGAGGAGCAGATGAAGGCGCTGTTCGGCGAGGGCCGGCACCCCAACACCGACCAGATGCTCGAGGCCGGCGCCGACCTCAAAGAGACCGCGCTCGGTCGGAAGTTCCCCGAGTTCAAGAACGAAATCCCGCTCGTGGAGGAGTACAAGTCCACGCTCAGGGAGCTGGCCGAGGAGGGCCACACGATCGACAAGGCCACCACCTCGGAGGCGTGGCGGACGCTGGCAGACAAGCACTACCGCGCCAAGTTCGGACACCAGCCACCCACGGATCGGGAGCTGCTGTCCTGGGCCGCCGCGCAGCGCAGCAACGTGCGTCAGCCGGTCGCCGGCATGGACCTGGTGTTCACTCCGCAGAAGTCCGTCAGCACCCTATGGGCCCTGGCGGACACCGACACCCGGCGAGAGATCGAACGCATCCACCGCGAGTGCGTCAACGACTCCCTGGCGTGGATCGAACGCGAGGCCGCCTTCACCCGCCGCGGTGATCGCAGCGAGCGGCAGATCGACACCCACGGCTTGATCGTGGCCCAGTTCGACCACTACGACACCCGCGCCGGCGACCCGAACCTGCACACCCACTGCGCGGTGTCGAACAAGGTTCTCGGCGTCGACGGCAAGTGGTCCGCCCTCGATGGAGCGGCACTGCACAAGCACGCTGTTGCCGCGTCCCAGCGCTACAACGCGGCGATCGTTGATCGGCTTCGCCGGGAGATTGGCGTGGCGTTCGAAGCCCGCTATCCCACACGCGACAGGCAACCCGTCTGGGAGGTCGCAGGTATCGATCAGACACTGTGCCGCGCGTTCTCCTCACGCCGTCAGATGGTCGAGGCTCGCCGCGACGAGCTCCTCGCCGAGTACCGGACCAAGCACGGCCGGGCACCGACTCAGGCGGTCCAGTACGCCCTTCTGCAGCAAGCCACGCTAGACACCCGGGAAGGCAAGCAGGAGTCCCGATCGCTGGCCGACCACCAGTCGACCTGGCGCCGATTGGCCGCCCGTCACCTCGGATCAGAAGCCGCCGTCGACGCCATGGTCTCTACCGCGCTAAACCCCGAGCCACCGGATGATCGGATCAAGGAGATGAACCCCTCGGTGCGGCAGATGGACGGCCTCGAGGTCGAGTCCGCCCACGTCATCGAGACCGTGTCCGATGCCCGAGCGACGTGGACCCACGCGCACGTGCGGGCCGTGGTCGAGACCCAGCTGACCAACGTCGCCTTCACCTCACCGACCGAGCGCGACGAGGCCGTGAGCGCGGTAGTGGACCACGCTCTGGGACGCGGGTCGGTGGCCCTGTCGACGCCCGACACACTGGAGGCGCCCACCGCGCTGCGGCGCGACTCCGACAGGCTCAGTGTCCTCGAGCGCCACGGCGAGCTGCTCCACACCTCGACCGCCATGCTCGACGCCGAGCAACTTGTCACCGGCGCCGCACAAACGCCCGTGGCGGTGTTCACCACCGGCGAGCAACTGCGGGCAGTGATCGCCGAACACGAGTCCGCGAGCGGCCGCGTCCTCAACCCCGGACAGCGCGCACTTGCCGAACACTTCTGCCTGTCCGGGCAACTCGTCGCCGCCGGCGTCGGCCCCGCCGGCACCGGCAAGACCACCTCCATGAAGGCCGTCACCGCCGCGTGGCGAGCCTCCGGGCGACAGGTCATCGCGCTGGCGCCCTCTGCGGTCGCCGCCGAAACTCTCGGTGAGGAAATCGGCGCCGAAGCCCGCACGCTTGCCTCGCTGACCTACCGCTGGCGGGGAAAACTAGAGTCCATGGGCTACGCCGCCCGCACGTTGCCGCTCACCATCGAACCGGGTGCAATGCTGCTGCTCGATGAGGCCGCCATGGCCTCCACGAAGGACGTCGCGGCGCTCGTGGAGATCGCCCGCGATCGCGGCGCGGTGGTGCGCATGGTGGGAGATCCCGCGCAGCTCGACGCCGTCGAGTCCGGCGGCCTGATGCGCCTGGTGGCCTCCGAGACCAACGCACCCGAACTGACCGACGTCGTCCGCTTCGGTGACGACACCGCGCAGGCCCGCGCCTCCATCGGCATCCGCTCCGGCGAACCGGACGCCCTGCAGTTCCACGCCGACAAGGGCTGGGTCCACGGTGGCGCCCGTGAGGAGATGATCGCCGCCGCAGTTGCCGATCACTTCGCCGACACCGACGCCGGTCGCGACGGGATCGTCCTGGCCTCCACCACCGCCACAGTTCGTGAACTCAACACCCAGATCCAGAATCGTCACCGTGACACCGGAGCCGCTCAGGCGCGCAGTCTGGTCGACCTTGCCGACGATCTGACCGCCGGCCGCGGCGACGTTGTCGTCACCCGCACCAACAACGGGGACCTTCGCACCAAGGGTGGAACCAGACCGGGCTCCCGCGTGCAGAACGGTGACCGCTGGCGCGTGGAGAAGGTCGGCGCGGATGGGTCGCTGACCGTGCGGCACCTTGGGCACCGCGGCCGGGTCACTCTCGATGCCGACTACGTCGCCGGCTGTACGGAGCTGGGTTACGCGGCCACCATTCACCGCGCGCAGGGCATTACCGTCGACGTCTCTCGCACCGTCGTCGACGACGCGACGAACCGCCGCGGTTTGTACGTTGCCCTGTCCCGCGGCCGGGCCGAGAACCACGCCTACGCCGTCACAGACTCTCCGCTGGATATGGAGACCGAGAAGCCACACCTGGCCCCGGAGGTTGACGACAGGCTGACCACCGCTCGCGGTGTCCTGACCGCGGCGCTGGCCCGGGACGACGGTCACACCACCGCCACCGAACAACTCCGTGACGCGCTTGCCGCCGCCGATGATCCGGACCGCATGGCCGCCGGTTACGCCGCCGCCCGCGATCTGCTCGTGCTCGACTACACCACGCACCTGGTGGGCTCTATGGCCGTCGGTGAAGTGCCTGAGGCAGAGACAGCGCCCTTGCGCGCCGCCGTCGACAAGGCGCTTGCCCGCGGCGTTGACGTCGCCGCCGCGATCGCACAGTGGCACCACGAGGTCGATGCCCCGGACGACCCGCTCGCCTCGGCCACCGGCTGGCTATCGGGATACGAAACAGACACCGACACCGACCTCGGCCACCTGGCCCCCCTGCCCTCTCGGCACCCCGGCATGGACACAGAGCTGGCCGACTACGCGGCCGCCGCCCTGGCCGAGCACACCAGCCTCACTCACACGCCCTTGGAGGAGGACCTCGGCCCGGTCGACGCAGAGCTGGACCCCTTCACGGCCTCCCACCGCCAGGGCCCCTTTGATGCCAACCCGTTCGACGTCGACCCGTTCAGCTCGCAACCGGGTTCGGGCGAGCCGGAGCCGGACGGGCCGACACACCACGAAGCCCCTGTGCCCGGCAGGGAGCCGTCACAGGGGCCAGAGGTATAGCCTCAGCTCACAGTTCGAACCAACTCTCGGCCGCTGCGTCGCGTCCTGGGCTGGTGACCGGGGCGATCTCTGAACGGCTGTTCTCAGCCGAGCAACGTGTGAACAGGTTCCCCAGCCGAAACGGGCTTGATCTCTCGGCTCCCATCGAGCTGGAATTATCGGCGTCGAACGGGCTGGATTTCTCGGTCTCGGTCGAGGGCGACCACGTTCCCTCGCGGATCATCGATCCCACGGGTTGCGGAAGCTCCACTCGCTCGAGGAACGTGGTGCCGGTGACCCGATCCACCTCGGCCTCCAGAGCGTGCATTGCGCTGGCGCCGATCTTATCTTCGATGTAGAGGTTGACCTGCTGCACCGGGACGTCCACCGTCATCGCATCGTCGTCTGAATACAGGCTGACCACTGCGTGTGCGAGCGCCTTGTCGGCGAAACCGGCGCGGGCAGCGCGGGCGTACGGGCTTCTGCCGCTTGTTTCACGTTCGACGGCGTCGGCAATCTCGTACGCCGCCGACAGGTTCTCGATACGGGTGATGACATCGCTGATCGATTCGGTGGTGAGCAGGTTCTCGAGTCGGGAGGCCAGGAGCGTCGCTCGACTACCACCTGGGATCAGCACATCACTACTTGTGAAGCGCGAGTCAGAGAACGAGATCTCGTCGTCGGGCAGCCAGGTCGGGCGGTGCGGCTTCAGACTCAGCGGGGACCCGGTGGCGGCGAGTGCGGAGCCCAGTCGAGCCCTCAGGTCGGTTGCGGCAGGGGTCGGTTCGGTCATGGTGGTCTCCTACATTTCGATGTCGGGGTCGACCTCAGGGGAGGCCGTCGCGACATCGGCCGCCATGGCGGTCTCGGCAGTGGCCGGCGCCGAGGCGGCGCTCAGACTGGCGGACAGGTCTGACCCTGTGGACATGTCCAGCTCGCCGCCCATAGTTGGGTCGCTCTCGAGGCCTTCCCACGTCTGCGACAGCGCTGAGGTCACCCGCTCCATGACCTCGTCACCGTCGATCAATTCAGTCACCGCACCGGCTGTGACCAGTGCTGACACCGCCCACAGCACAGTCATTTCCTGTCCGCGATCGACATCTATGTCCTGTGTCTTGGCGGCCTCGCGCTCGGCCTGGAGCCGGCGCTGTTCATCCAGGAGGGCGCGGCCGTCGTAATCTGCGGGCTCCCACCGATGCCAGACGTCGGCGGCCGCCGTCTCGAAGCCCCGGCGGGCGAACTCGTCCGCGACGATCTGGCGACGTTCGTCTCTCCATTGCTCGGAGGCGTCGGGGCGATCGGCCCAGGCCGTCTCCCGCAGTAACCGGGTGACGGGAACCGTGCGCAGCTCGGCGGCCGTCAGGTAGTGGGTGCGTTCGCGGAAACCGCCCTGACGTCCGGCTATGCGGCTGGCACGGGCAAGCATCGACATGTGCTGCTCGCGATTCTGGCTGTTCATTTAGTCTTCTCCATCGGTTCTGAGCGCAGGATCTCGGAGGGTTCGTGGTGATTTCGGCACGACGCCATCGGCGATTCGGGTCCGAGAAGGATCCGCATGTGGTGATCGCCAACGGTGCGTAGGAAGATCTCGTCGGCCCGCATGGGATCGGTCACCGCCAGATACTCGTAGCTGCGCCACATCGCCCGGACACGAAACACCACGCTCTGATGCGCCCACCATTTGCCGCACCAGGCGTTGGCTTGTGAGCGATCTTGGACCTGGTAGGCGGGGCGCAGATAGTCGTCGAAGAAGTCGTACACAGTGGGATGCCGCGGGTTCGACGGGATCCCCAGATCCTCGACGGAGTACCGCTTGGCGGCGCGGTGCGCCGCTCGGCGCAGCGCCACCCCCAGCCCTGGATGCTCGGCGTAGCCGGTTAAGGCGTCGACGGCCAGGGCCTGCATCTGAGTCTGCAACGGTTTGGGCGTCGCGGCCCGCACGAGATCAGTCCACAG
>NZ_JAALEE010000565.1:9877-9979 GCF_014145265.1 Dietzia sp. CW19
CAGCTTGCGCATCCCGACCGGCCCCCACATCTCCTCGCCCTGGGCGTAGGTCTGGAGAAAGATGTCGAACAGGATGCCGCGGGAGCCGTAGGTCGATAGCGC
>NZ_JAALEE010000565.1:9989-10314 GCF_014145265.1 Dietzia sp. CW19
GGACACTGGTCTGTCCTTTCTCCAGGCGGTCGAGCAGGTCGCGGGTGGCGGGTGAAAAGTCCTGCTTGGTGGCCGGGATCATTCGCGCGAGCATTGGCCGTCGGCCCTTGGCGATGACGATCATCTGCCACTTCTGCAAGTTCTGGATCTCGTCGACGGACAAGATCGGCTTGTCCGAGCCCACCTGCTGCGAACTCGAACCGCTCCCGTTGGAGTACGACACCGACCGCTCAACCTCCCGGTAGGTGCCGACCTGGGTGGAGACCATCTGCGCGAACTCCGGCTCGGACTGTCCCGGGCCGATGACTTTGATCGCCACCAGGGC
>NZ_JAALEE010000565.1:10324-10649 GCF_014145265.1 Dietzia sp. CW19
TGACACCGGTCTGTCCTCTCTCCAGGCGGTCGAGCAGCTCCCGAGTCGCGGGTGAGAAGTCCTGCTGGGTGGCCGGGATCATCCGAGCGAGCATCGGACGTCGGCCCTTGGCGATGACGATCATTTGCCATCTCTGCAGGTTCTGGATCTCGTCGACCGACAAGATCGGCTTGTCGCCGCCGACTTGTTGCGAGCTCGAACCGCTGCCATTGGAATACGACACTGACCGCTCGACCTCCCGGTAGGTGCCGACCTGGGTGGAGACCATTTGCGCAAACTCCGGCTCGGTCTGTCCCGGCCCGATGACTTTGATCGCCACCAGGGC
>NZ_JAALEE010000565.1:10659-10965 GCF_014145265.1 Dietzia sp. CW19
CTCAGGCAAGTTCGGCCATCGCACCACGTTGGCGATCTCATCGAGCACCATCAGCACCGGGACCGGGAGTCGATCCCGCTCGAACTGGGAGGCCCGCTTCTTCAACGCCTCACTGACCAGGATGGCCAGCACCGTCGAGATGGGGCGAGCGACCGGATTGTCCTCCTCGGTGAGCATGTACAGCGTCGCGCGGTCATCGTGGGCCAGGTCGGTCACGTCGAGGCGCCGACGGTGGCCGTGGGGCGTGAGCCATTCCCGCACCTCGGCCAGCCCCAGGCACGCGATGCAGTTCTTCGCGGCCGAGAA
>NZ_JAALEE010000565.1:10975-11392 GCF_014145265.1 Dietzia sp. CW19
CGAGGCCCGCTTCTTCAATGCCTCGCTGACCAGGATGGCCAGCACTGTTGAAATGGGGCGGGCCACGGGGTTGTCTTCCTCGGTGAGCATGTACAGCGTGGCCCGGTCGTCGTGGGCCAGGGCGGTCACATCAAGACGCCGGCGGTGGCCGTGCGGCGTCAACCATTCCCGAACCTCGGCTAGCCCAAGGCATGCGATGCAGTTCTTCGCGGCCGAGAACACGCCGTCACGCGTGCGAGGGGTCAGGGAGTACTTGGCGTTCAGGTCTTCGTGTTGCGCCTCGTAGTTGCTGTCTCGCAGCAGGGTCAGGGGCTCGCCGGCCCCCGGAGCCGATACCCACCTGTACACGTCGGTGATCGGCCTGTTGCCCAGAGCGGCGGCCAGGAACAGTGCGGTGAGCAGGTCGCGGGCCTGCTG
>NZ_JAALEE010000565.1:11402-11504 GCF_014145265.1 Dietzia sp. CW19
GAGCTTGCGCATCCCGACCGGGCCCCACATCTCCTCCCCCTGCGCGTAGGTCTGGAGGAAAATGTCGAACAGGATCCCGCGGGAGCCGTAGGTCGATAGCGC
>NZ_JAALEE010000565.1:11514-11731 GCF_014145265.1 Dietzia sp. CW19
CGTCGGAGCTGGCGCCGGGGGCCAGGCCTTGAGGGTCGAACACCCACACCTCGCCGAAGTGTTCACGCAGCTGGATCGTCTCGTCGATGAGGTCGCGCTTGCAGCTCGTGGCCACCACCAGACCCGGGGCGTTCCAGATCTCCGGAATGGCCTTGCTGGTGGTCTTGCCCTCTCGCGGCGCCCACAAGTTCAACACGTTGTCCTCGGTGCCCGACAT
>NZ_JAALEE010000565.1:11809-12130 GCF_014145265.1 Dietzia sp. CW19
GGTACGTGGGGTCAGCGAGTACTTCGCGTTCAGGTCGTCGTGCTGGGCCTCGTAGGTGCTGCCGGCGAGCAGCGTGAGCGGCTCGCCGGCGCCCGGCGCGGACACCCACTTGTACACCTCGGTGATCGGTTTGTTGCCCAGAGCTGCGGCCAGGAACAGCGCGGTGAGCAGGTCGCGGGCCTGCTGGTAGAAGAACGCATTCTCGCCGGCATCGCCAGAGACCGCCGACCGCGCCGTGGTGGCGCCCTCGAAGATCTCGGCCAGGCGTAGCGCCGAGCCGTCCCAGAATCGTGCCGCCCGGACGAAGTCGAGCGGGTCGAA
>NZ_JAALEE010000565.1:12291-15612 GCF_014145265.1 Dietzia sp. CW19
AAGGACCTGCCCGGTGCTCCACTCCCGGCCCAGATAGGCGCCGTACCAGCCGCAATCAGGCAGGTTGTTGTCCCGGTGCTCTCGTTTACGCGCACGCGGGGACAGGGTCGCGATGTCACTGGTCGAGGCCATTTGCCGGGTCGCGTGTGCGATGCGCGACTGCGTGCCGCCGGTGCGCCGCAGTCGCCACCGCCGGCGAGCGAGGATGATCCCCGCGGTGATCACCACGACGACCAGCCATTGGGTCACCAGCAGCGCAGTCGCCGCTGGGGACCAGGCCACCGAGTCACGCGCCAGGACCTCGATCGCGCCGACCATCGGGAACGGGCTGGGTGGCTCGGCGCCGCCGAGCTTGACCGCCGCCCGATGCGCCGCCCACACCGAGACGTTGATGGCCACGAACCCGGCCAGCATGATCAGCAGCACGACGTGCTCGGGCCGGAACTGCGAAACTCGGGTGTTCCTCGGATTGTCGTTGCCAGCCATGATGTGCCCCTATCTCGTCATCTCTAGTCGGTACTGCGCGGCTTTCCAGGTGTGTCCCTCACGGACCACGACCACCTGCGCCGCCATCTCCGGCAGCGGCGTCGTGTCGCCGTCGGTGTGTTGAACCACCTGCCGCAGGATCAGACGCACCTCCGCCCGGGGGGCGTGAGGGTCAACCGGATCGCTGGCGAGCTCCACAGCGCCCACGACAACGTCACCGGACGCCGCCCACGCCGCCCACTGTCTAGGCAGTGGCTCTGAGGCCGGGCGCTCGGCCGCCGCCTCGGCCAGTGGCCCAGTGAGCGTGTCCGCGGCCGCGTGCAGTGAGTCCCAGGGGCCCGCCTGCTCGGCCGGCCGCCACGTGAAGATCTGCCGCATCGCGGCCCGCGCAGCTCCTTCCGCGGTCTCTGTCGGTTCTGCGTGCACGTGATGGGCGTCGGTGCCGGGCTCGTCCCCTCCGGCCCGCAGCATCACCACCACCAGCGTCACCACCACACACGCCGCCACCACGCCTGCGGCGATCACGCCCGCGATGATCAAGAGGCGTCGTTGTTCTGCTTCCATGGCCACTGCTCCTTACCCTGCTGTCGTGGCGAATTTGGCTGCTTCTGCGGGCACGATGACGACGTACTTCTGTGTCTCCGCGTACGGCGGAACCCCGCCGTACTGCTGGACGGCGCCCGGGCCGGCGTTGTACCCAGCCAGCATCAGCGTCTGCGGATCCCCGGAGAGCTGACCTGAGGCGATCTGCTCCCGCTGACCTTCGGCGATCTCGCACAGGTAGCGGGCCGCGAACATCGTGGCGTCTGCGGGGTCGGAGGGCGAGCCAGAGCCCGGCGGACCGGCCACCTGGCCGTTCTCGTCGACCTTCGCCCCTCGAGAGGCCCAGGTGCCAGGCATCGCCTGCGCATATCCCTGCGCTCCCACTGGCGAGACAGCGCGAGCTTGGAACCCCGCCGACTCGTGGTAGAGCAACCCCGCCAGCAGCGGCGAATCCACTTCTCGACACACCTGCCCGCCGAGACGAATCCACTTGCGCAGCTCCTCCGGGATCTCACCGTCGTTCAGCGCGCGCCCGTGGTCGCCGACCCCGTCCGGAACGCACGCACCGGTGGAGGCACCGACACCGGGACCACCTCCCTCCGGGGCGGGCCCGTACTTCTGGCCCGGGGTGGGCATGCCCCCGCCGGCCACGGTCACGTGCACGTGATCGAAGTGGTTCTCGGTCGGGGTGCCCCGATCTTCCATCTGGCTCGGCTGGCCTTCGGCGGGAATGTACTGCTGGCGCCAGATCAAGTACTCGATGTTGAACGCTTCTTTGTTCCGGAACAGGTAGTCGGCGATCTCGTCGCCGAGCTTCTTACCCGCACCGCTGGCGTAGTCCGGGATCATCACGTCGACGGCTCTGCCGGACGGGTGGTCGGGGAACGGGTCGCTGGGGCGCCAGCCCCCGATCGTCTGCACCTCGGGGAACTTCTGGGCGACGGCCCGGGCTACGCGGACCGAGTCGACCTGCAAGTTCTGCTCGGACACGACGTCCGACGGGGGAAGCTCTCCCCCGCGCGTACCCCGGTCCGTGGGTTCTCTCGGCGTCGGTGCGGGAGCGGGCCTCTGGCCGGCCTCGCCCGGATTAGTCGCCTTGTCGATCCACGGCACCGGATCGACGTCTTGGCCGCCGTAGCGGCCTCCCGCCCAGATCTCGAAATGCAGATGGGCGCCCGTGGATTGACCCTCGTTGCCGACCCCGGCGATATGCTGGCCGGCCTTGACCGCGTCGCCGGCCTTGACCCTGAGGTCGTCCGCTGGCATGTGCCCGTAGACGGTGGAGAACATGCCGTCCCCACCGTTTCCCTCGTGGTCAATGACGATCCAGTTGCCGAATCCCGAGGCGGGGCCCGATTCGGTGACCACGCCGTCGGCGAAGGCGTAGATGGGAGTGTTCACGGGTGCTGCGTAATCGATGCCCCGGTGGTCGGGGCGATCGGCTGAGCGATAGCCCGAGGAGACCTGGTAGGTGCCGTCTTTCATGGGCTTGGAGTAGTCCCCGTCGGGGACTCCGCCGGCCGCAGAGCTGGACCCTCCGGTCGGTGCGCACCGGTCGTCGTCCTCGATGAAGGAGGAGACGACGATGGTCAACCCGAACGCGACCGCGAGGACGATCACCAGCGCCAGCACCGGCCCCTTGAGAGTCACCGGTCTTCCAGCTCCCGCAGCCGAGCGGACAGGTGCGCGTTCGCGGCGCGCAGGCGCCGAATCTCCCCCCAGGTCGGACGCGGCATCCGCTGCTGGTCCTCGGCCCAGCTGAGCACCGTGGAGGTCGCCACACCGAAGTCGCGCGCCGCGCTCGCGGCCGCAGACGACAGGGTGGACGAGGCGCTGAAGTAGCCCACGAACCGGTCGACGACATTTTCCTTGAACTCGGGGCTGTAGCCCCCGGCGGGACTAGGCATTGACCAGTCCCCCGGCTCGCGCGGACTTGCGCTTCCACTCGTCCTCGAACGCGGCGTTGGTGTCGTGTAGTCGCCATTTCGTCTCTAGTGGCGAGATGTCGGTGCGGAACGGGATGCCGGGCGCGGTGCTCTTGCTGGCTTTGATCATGAAACACCCGCGGCCGGGCGGCACAGGGGCATCCGCGGAGCGTTCCCGGTCTGGTGAGGCCCCTTGTGACCATGAGGTGATCTCGGCGATTTCCCGCGCTGTGAAGGGGAGTTTTCCGCCAAGTAGGCGCAGCTCGTCGGCCGGCAGTCCACCACAGATCACAGCCCCGGCCCGGTCGATGAACCCCATCGCGCGGTTGCGATCCGCCTCGGTCGGCAGGGTCTCCAGATCCTTGGA
>NZ_JAALEE010000565.1:15622-22885 GCF_014145265.1 Dietzia sp. CW19
CAGCACCTGCCCGGTGGCCCACTCCCGGCCCAGATAGGCTCCGTACCAGCCGCAATCAGGCAGATTGTTGCTGATGTGCTCGCGCTTGCGTGCGCGCGGCGACAGCGTAGCGATGTCGCTGGTCGAGGCCATCTGCCGGGTCGCGTGGGCGATCCGTGACTTGGTGCCGCCGGTGCGACGCAGCTCCCACCGCCGGCGGGCGACGATGATCGTCACGGCGACCGCCACCACGACCACCCATTCGCCCACGAGGATTGCGGTGGCCGCGCCCGTCCACTCCACTGAGTCTCGGGCGAGGACTTCGATCGCGCCGACCATCGGGAACGGGCTCGGTGGCTCGGCCAGGCCGAGTTTGACCGCTGCCCGGTGAGCCGCCCACACCGAGAGGTTGATGGCCACGAAACCGGCCAGCACGATCAAGAGCACGATGTGCTCGGGCCGGAACTGCCCGATCTGGGTGTTCCTCGGATTGTCTCTACCTGCCATGATGTGTCCCTACCTCGCCTGCTCGAACCGGTACTGGGCCGCTTTCCAGGTGGGTCCGTCGCGGACCATGTCCACCTGCACCGTCATCTCCGGAAGCGGGGTCGTACTGCCGTCGGTGTGCTGGACCACTTGGCGCAGGATCAACGTCACCGGTCCCTTGTCGTCGTTCGGGCCCATCGGGCTGCCGACGACCTCGACGGCGCCGACTACGACGTCTGCCGAGGCGGCCCACGCATCCCACTGCCGCGGCAGGGGCTCGTCGGCGGGTCGTTCGGCTGCGGCCTGCGCCAACGGTCCCGTCAGGACGCCCGACGCTGCGTGCAGTGCGTCCCAGGGGCCGGACTGTTCGGCAGGTCGCCATGTGAAGATCTGCCGGATTGCGGCGGTCGCGGCGCCGTCCGCCGACTCGGTCGGCTCGGGGTGCGGGTGATGGGCGTCTGTGCCCGGTTCGTCGGCTCCGCCGCGCAACATGACCACCAGCAGTGCCGCCAGCGCGCACGCCACCACCACACCTGCGGCGATCACGACCCCGACGATCAGCGATCGTCGTCGCTCTACCCTCATGGCCACTGCTCCTTCACTCTGCTCCGGCGAACTTCGCCGCTTCTTCGGGCACGATCACCACGTACCTCTGTGTCTCGGCGTACGGCGGTACCCCGCCGTACTGCTGCACGGCGCCGGGGCCGGCGTTGTAGCCGGCGAGCATCAACTCCTGCGGGTCACCCTTGAGTGCTCCCGAGGCGATGTCTTCGCGCTGGCCTTCGGCGATTCCGCACAAGTAGCGGGCGGCGGCCATCGTGGCGTCCGCGGGGTCAGACGGGGAGCCCGAACCGGGTGGACCGGCCACCTGCCCGTTCTCGTCGACCTTCGCGCCCTTGGCCGCCCACGTGTCGGACATGAACTGCCCGTAGCCCTGAGCCCCGGCGGTCGAGACGGCCGTGGCCTGGAAGCCGGCGGACTCGTGGTACAGCAGGCCGGCCAGCAGCGGGGAATCGACTTCGCGGCACACCCGACCCCCGAGGCCGATCCATTTGCGCAGCTCGTCGGGGATCTGCCCAGCGTTGAGGGAGCGTCCGTGGTCGCCGACGCCAGACGGATCGCAGGTCCCGGTCGAGGGCCCCACGCCGGGACCGCTGCCTTCCGGAGCGGGCCCGTACTGCTGGCCAGGTCCGGCTCCTCCCCCACCGGTCACGGTCACGTGCACGTGGTCGAAATGGTTCTGGGTCGGGTCGCCCCGATCCTCCATCTGGTTCGGCTGGCCCTCCGAGGGGATGTACTGCTGCCGCCAGATCAGGTACTCGACGTTGAACGCGTCCCTGTTGCGGAACAGGTAGTCGGTGATCTCGTCACCGAGCTGCTTGCCCTGCCCGGTGTCATAGCCCGGGATCATGATGTCCACGGCCCGGCCCGACGGGTGGTCCGGGAACGCGTCGACCGGGCGCCACCCCCCGATCGTTTCCACCTCCGGGAACTTCTGAGCAACTGCTCGAGCGACCCGTACGGCGTCGACCTGGAGCTTGTCCTCGCTGGCGATGACCGGGGAGGGAGGAAGTTCGCCGTCGGCAGAGCGACGGTCCCGGAGCTGGTCCCTGCCCGGGGCCGGTGCGGGCGCGGACTCACCGGGATTGGTCGCCTTGTCGATCCAGGGACCGGGGTCGACGTCGCGGCCTCCGTACCGGCCGCCCTCCCAGATCTCGAAGTGCAGGTGAGCGCCGGTGGACTGGCCCTCGTTACCCACTCCGGCAATGTGCTGGCCCGCCTTGACCTGATCGCCGGCCCGGACCGTGATGTCGCTTGCCTGCATGTGCCCGTACACCGTGGAGAACGGGCCCTTTGGCCCCTGGTGATCGATGACCACCCAGTTGCCGAACCCGGACGCAGGCCCGGACTCGGTCACCACGCCGTCGGCGAAGGCGTAGATGGGGGTGTGCAGATCGGCGGCCATATCCGTGCCCCGGTGGTCGGGGCGATCGGCCGAGCGGTAGCCCGATGAGATCTGGTGGGTGCCCTCCTTCATCGGTTTCGAGTAGTGACCGTCGGGAACGCCACCAGCGACGCTGCTTCCGCCGTCGATCGGGGTGCAGGCGTCGTCCTCGATGAAGGAGGACACGATGATGGCCAGCCCGAACGCGATCGCGAGCAGGATGACCGTCACCGTCGCCAGCCCCCTGAACTTCACGACCCCTCCAGCTCCCGCAGCCGGGCCGTCAGATGAGCGTTCGCCGCCCGAAGCCGGCGGATCTCACCCCAGGTGGGGCGGGGCATGCGCTGCTGGTCCTCGGCCCAGCTGAGCACCGTGGAGGTCGCCACACCGAAATCGCGGCCCGCGGTCGCGGCCGCGGACGTCAGGGTCGCCGAGGCGTCGAAGTACCCGACGAACCGGTCCACGACCTCACGCTTGAAATCGGGGCTGTAGCCCCCCACCGGGCTAGGCATGAACCATGCCCTCCACCTGCGCCGACTTGCGTTTCCACTCGTCTTCGAACGCGGCGTTGGTCTCGTGCAGTCGCCACTGCGTCTCGAGCGGTGAGATGTCGGTGCGGAACGGGATGCCCGGCGACGTGCTCTTGCTGGCCTTGATCATGAAGCAGCCGCGACCTGGGGGTACCGGAGCTTCTGCTGCACGTCCCCTGCCCGGGGCCGCACCCTTGGACCACGAGGTGATCTCGGTGATTTCCCGCTCTGTGAAGGGCAGCTTGCCGCCCAGCAGCCGCAGCTCGTCGGCCGGCAGGCCGCCGCAGATCACCGCACCGGCCCGGTCGATGAACCCCATAGCGCGATTGCGGTCTGCCCCCGTCGGCAGGGTCTCCAGATCCTTGGACCCGTGCGTGACGAGGTACACGGCCATGCCCAGCGTTCTCAGCAGCCGCATCAGACCGTCGACGTGCTTGGTCAGGCCCGGCGCAGCGGCCAGCGTGCCCCACAGCTCATCGAGGGTGTAGGCGAACAGCTTGCGCTTGCGCAGGCCGGCATCGGCGAGGATCTTCGATGCCGTTACCGCGCCCGCCGCGGACGACCAGCACGCCATGATGACCGCGGCCTTCACGGTCTCGTCGTTGTCGTCGAGCGCGGAGACGTCGATCACCACCGCGGGCGAGTCGACGTCGATCTTGGTCGTGGTCTGCCCGGAGAAGATCTCCCCCGTCACGCCGTGCTGCATCGCATACAGGCTCCGCAGGAGGGGCCGGACGGTGGCCTGGTACTCCTCGGGCGACGCCGCCACGGTCACCTCACGGAGCTGCTCGGACCCGGCCTGGAGCGTGGCGATCAGATCGGTCAGCTCCGGCGGATGCACCCAGCGGCTCTGCCCACCCGGGCCGGGTGCGGCGTACAAGCCGTCGAGCGCCACGGCCACGGCCGCGGACTCGTAGTCGGCCATCCGGTCCTGCCGCGCTATCGAGACCAGCGTCTCGATCATGCGTCGCTGGCCCGCGGCCACCTCCTTCTTTGCTCGATGGAGCAACTGTTCCAACGTGCGCAGCCGTTCGTGGTCCTCCGCAGACTGCCCGGTGTGGCCGTCGATGGCCTCCTGGAGTACCGGCACCACCGATCCGAGCGCTCCGGCGTCGAGGGGGTTGATGAGGTCCAGCCCGTGCCCGATCCGAATGACCTGGCCGTCGATGGCCCGCGCCAGCGGCACGTACTCACCCTTGAGATCGTTCGGCACGATCGGTACGTGGCCTTGGGCCGAGTGTCCGAGCAGGATCTGTCGCACTAGCGAGGACTTCCCCAGGCCGGGCACGGACATCAGGAACGCCGACGGGGTCGACAGCAGATTTTGCTCGAGCCAGCTCAGGCAGTCGAAACCGAGGTCTTTGCCGTCGAGGAGATTACGCCCGATCGGCGGGCCGATCATCGGAGACGGTGACCCTACCGAGTTGGGGTTCCAGCCGGCGGCATAGTTGGTCGCCATCATGAACTCGTTCGGCGGCGTCACAGACCGCACCAGGCCCGAGCCGAGGCCGGCGGCGAAGGGGGCGCGAAACCCCCGAGCTCCCGCCCGAGGCCACGCATCCTCGCCGACCACCGGGGCCACTCCCTGTCGGGCCAGGGCCTCGTGCTTAAGCCGTTTGACCTCGTCCGGGCTGGCCTTCTGCCACTCGGCCAACGCCCGCCCCCGGCGGGTCCACGGCCAGGGGTACTTCTCTTGACCGTCGAGGATCGCCTGGAACAGCTCGGCGTAGTCGACAGCGGGCTCGTCTGGTCTGCGCAGGCTCATCGCGGCAACTCCGTATCGATCGTCGCGTGCTGAAACCCCGCCACACCCAGGCCCAGGTTGGCGGCCAACATCACTCCTTGGCGGCCGAACTCGTGGCGCACTCGTAGGCGAGTGCGCGGCCGCAAAGCCTGGAGAAACAGGTGGGCGACCTCGTGCCCGCCGGCCACCGTCACCGTCGACCACACCCGTCCCCCGTCGACGGCTTCGATGTCACTGACCGAGTCCGGATCGACGAACGGGCGCATCCATCGCGTCCTCCAGATGTGGCCTCCGGCGTCCCACTCGGCCAGCACCTCGGAGACATCTGCGCTGGCTTCGGCGCCACTGGCCGGGTCCGAGCACGACACCGTGAAGCTGATGCACTCCACGCTCCCCACCTGGACACTGCGCGCCGATTCGTTCCAGGTCAGCTCCGTCAGGTCGGAGATCGTCCGCACGGCCGCGGCCAGCAGGTGTCCGCACCGTCCGGCCACCTCACTTTCTCGTGCGGGCCGGGCTGGCAGACCTGCCAGCGAGGCAGCGTCATATAGGGCTGGGGCGTCCACGGCGACGATGGAGGCCAGCTCCGTGAGGTCCTTGCGTTCGGCCTTGGTCTCGGCTGCGAACAGCCCACCCAACAGCGGCGGAGCCGACGTCGTGCTGTCGCATGCGAAGCCGACTCGCAGTCGGTCGAGTCCTGCCACCTGGCGAGTCCACGCGCTGACCCGGTCGGGCTCCACGATTCCGGACCCATCGACCAGGTTCGCTACCGCGATCTGGTGGCGACTGGAGTCGGTGAAGAGCACCTGCGGGAATCCGCGGGCATCGACGGTCTCGCTCACGCTCAGGTCGTGCAGGGGAAGGCTGGTCCCCCGGAGCCACCCGATGACGGTTGTGAGATTCAGGCTCAGCATCGACTAGTCCTTCTTTCCGAAAGGCAGTGCCCCGGCGCCGAGGCAGTAAGAGAACGCGGAGTCCTGCATCCCCCGCATTTCGCGCACCCGGATGTTGAGCTGATTGGCCAGCGCCTCGACATCGCTGTCGATCGCCCGGTCGTCGTCTCCCGGAAGCCACGTTGCCGCGATGTACATCGAGCGCCGCCCGTACCCCGCGCCCTTGGCGAGCGCTTTACGTGAGGCCGACGTGCCCTCCAGCCGCAACTCCGCGTCAACTGACTTGATCGTCTTCCCGTCGTTGACGCCGACCATCGCGTCTCGGTGCTCGGCTTCGACCAAGGAGTGCGCCGTACCGGGAGGAAATGGGCGATAGACCAGGCACACGGTCTTACGAACGATCCGTGAGTGCTGCGCCAACAGGGGGCGCAGATGCTTGTTCTCGAACGTGGCCGGTGGCGCAGCCACCATCTCCCACGTCCGAGACCACGTGCCGTCGTGGAAGTAACCGCGGTTAGTCGCCTTGGCCACTGCCGGCCCGGCGTCCGACCACGGCAACTGATGAGGGGTGCCCTTGATGTGGAGCTCCTCGAAATCCCCCTCCGCCGCGGGGTTGAACGCCTTGTGGGTCGAGGCCACCATTTCGTCCGCGGTCATCGGCCGCGCCTCGATCCCGGCCCACGGCAACGACCCGCTGTAGAACGCGACGATCTCGTACCGGAGCTGGTCGAGGAAACGGCGATCGCGTACGTGTGACAGTTCGGCCTTGAGTGTGAACGCCAGCTCGAACTCGTAGTCCTGGCCACCGGATTGCAGTCGCCTAGCGCGGGCGAATTGGATCTGCCTGGCCACTGCTGGCGCTTCCGGTGAGTCCAGGGTGTCGACCTCCCGCAGCGCCAGCATCCCCGTCGAGGGCCTCGTGGTATGCCGGGCGACCACCGCCAGCAGGTTCCGGTTGTGTGCCCACTGCGCCTCACAGGTGCCCCACTGCGCGGTCGTGGCCTCGTCCTCCTGCGCGCTGCGCAAAACGTCCCCCGACAGCTGCCCGGTCAGCTTCACCGTGACCTGCTTGGCTGAGGGGTTGACGATCACCCCGAATCGGTAACCGTTCGCATCGACGTCCTCGAGCAGCTCGGTGCCCGCCAACAGCCCCGGGGCCCGACGCTGCCCGCCGGGCACCCGCGACTCCGGTCCCGACAGATACAGGTCTTCCCCGGTGACGTAGCGCCAGAGCTTGGCCGTTGCCAACCGAGCCGATGTGACGAAGGACCGGCCATCGCGGTGAAAGTGGACCAAGGCGCCCACCAGCACGGCCAGCAGCGCGCACACCATCGCGAAGCGCACCTGCTGCGCCAACATCGACACCACGAACGCGAGAAGGCCGACCAGGCCCACGACAGCCGTGCGCGCCGGGATGCGACCGATGAAGTTGCGCTCCCGCTTCCGGCCCAGGGTGTACGTCGTCGTCTCGTGTTGTGGCGCAAGCGTGTCAGTCATCGCACTCCCCTACCGGTACGGCCCCGGGTTCACCGGAGCTCCTACTGAGTCGTCGAGGATGCCGCCGCCCGCGCGAAGCGCCGTGCCGGCCATGCCCCCAGCGTTGCGGGCGATCCGTGCGCCGGTTTGCCCCAACCCGGCTATCTGGTGGCCACCGCCAGCGGAGGGGCCTCCGCTCGCGGCGCCGCC
>NZ_JAALEE010000566.1:0-19528 GCF_014145265.1 Dietzia sp. CW19
GTCCGAAATCGACGCGGCAGGTCACTCGGTGTCCTCTTCGGAAATCGCGATGCGCGCAGGGGCCATGAACGCTGTTCGAGTCAACAAGTCCCCGATCGATACACGTGTGGCCAGGTTCAGCTCTAGTGGTGTGACACCTGAGAGATCGGGTTTCATGGCAGTCCTTGCTCGTTCGTGTTCGGCGACGGGGAATGTTCTGCCACCGTCATGAGCTGGCCTGGCCACAGTCAGTTGTGTGGTCAGGACTGATCATCGCTGCACCGCCGTGCCGTCGTCAGTCCAGGACTTTCGCAGATCCCGCTTGATTACCTTGCCTGTAGCGGTCCGCGGGAGCGCATCGAGGAAAACAACAGTGCGGGGGCACTTGAACGCGGCCAGCCGCTGGCGGGTCCAGGAGATCAGCTCTTCGGCCTTTATGTCGGCGCCTGGCGTACAAACAACGACGGCGGCGACGGACTCTCCCCAGCGCGGGTCCGGACGTCCGATCACCGCAACTTCCGCCACATCAGGGTTCTGGTAGAGCACCTGCTCGACCTCGGTGGCGTAGACATTTTCGCCGCCGCTGATGATCATGTCTTTCTTGCGGTCGACAATCGAGTAGTAGCCCTCGTCATCCCTGCGCGCGAGGTCACCTGACAGGAACCACCCATCTTTAAGTACGTCTTCGGTGGCTTCGGCGTTGTTCCAGTAGCCAGCAAAGACGTTCGGGCCGCGGATCGCGAGCTCGCCGGTCTCCCCGGGGTCCACATCCTCGTCCATCTCGTTGACAATCCGCAGATCCACGTGCACTACTGGTTTTCCGATCGAACCAGCATGGTCAACGACCTCATCTCCGTTAAGGGCCGCGACAAACGGGGCGGTCTCGGTGAGACCGAAGCCCTCGACGAACGTCAACCCGCGTTCGCGCATGGCATCGATGAGAACGATCGGGCAGGGCGCACCGCCGGACAGGACGTACCGCAGAGAACCGAGGTCGCGCCTGTCAATGGTGGGCGAGACGTCGAGTGCCGCCCACATCGCAGGGACGCAAAATGCGAGCGTGGGACGGTAGCGATCGACGGCATCAAGCCACTGCTCGGGAGCGAATGACTCCATGATCACGGTCGTCCCGCCCGCGTAGAGCAGTGGAAGTGTGAAGATGCCTAGCGCACCGATGTGGAAAAGCGGGGCAGCCGCGAGATTGATGTCGCGCGGGGTGAGCCCTTCCCCGGCGAGGGTGAAGTTGTTAATGGCGTTCCACAGGATGTTGTCGTGGGTGAGCATGGCCCCCTTCGGGGGGCCGGTCGTGCCGGAGGTGTACATCAACATGCCGAGGTCATCGCGATCGATGTCCTCTTCGACGCGGTCGGTGTCGCCAGCGCTCACCATGTTCTCGTAGGTCGAGCTCACCGAGTCTTTACGTTGGGCCGCCGACGGAATCTCGATTTGTTCCCGCACGGGGGTCCCAGCGACGGCGTCACGGACCGTCTCGGATGTCTGGGTCGAGGTGAAGACGATTTCCGCGCCTGAGTCCTCAAGAATGAATCGGATTTCGGGAGGCGACAGTCGATAGTTGACCGGCACGGAGATCGCGCCCAGCTTGGCAACGGCACAGAGGACCTCGAGCATGTGTGGACTGTTCAGCGTGACCAGGGCGACCCGGTCCCCTTTGGCCACGCCCATGCCGCGCAGCACATCCGCCAGTGCGTTGGTTCGCAGGTCAAGCTCTTCGTAGGACAAGCCCAGTCCGGTCTCGCCATCGAGCAGCGCGATGCGCCGAGGGTTACGGAGGCGATGCAGCGAAGGCCAATTGCCGAAGCCGTTATCCATGAACACGTCCAATCGGTCACGAAAGTGGGGCAATCTTTTCCGGCGATGGCCGGTGTGATCGAGACCACTGTAAGTTGCAGACCCAAACTAAGCAAGCATGCTTGCTTAGGTTTGTCGGTTGTGCGATGGTTCCAGTGATAGCGCCGATGATTACCAGGCCGAGCCGATGCGCTCCCCGTCGTCGACTTCTTGCTATCAAGCACATTGACGAAGGGATCGACCTGGCATGGCCTCCCCCACCGCACCGTCTTTGAGGGTCGGGAACTTTTCCGGCTTCTACGGCGACCGCTTCTCGGCGATGAGAGAAATGCTTGGCGGCGGAGAACTCGACGTTCTCACCGGTGACTATCTCGCCGAACTCACCATGCTGATCCTCGCCAAAGACCGGGCGGAAGATGCCAGCACCGGGTACGCAAAGACCTTCCTCCGACAGATGGAGGAATGCATGGGCATGGCGCTTGATCGGGGCGTGCGCATCGTGGTGAACGCCGGAGGGGTCAATCCCGCAGGCCTGGTGCAGGCACTGCAGCACATCGCCGACTCGCTTGGCCTCACACCGAGCATCGCGTACCTAAACGGCGACGACGTCACCAGCCGTTCAGAGGAACTCGGGCTGGGCAGCCCCCTGTCGGCGAATGCCTACCTGGGAGGGTTCGGCATCGCGAGTTGCCTTGCGGCGGGTGCCGACATCGTGGTCACCGGTCGGGTCACCGACGCATCGCTTGTCGCCGGGCCTGCGATCCACCACTTCGGTTGGGGCAGGGAAAGCTTCAACGAACTCGCCGGAGCGACTGTCGCGGGGCATGTCATCGAGTGCGGCACACAGGCCACCGGAGGAAATCTCTCTTTCTTCAGGGAGATTCCTGACCTGATGCGACCAGGCTTTCCGATTGTCGAGATCGAGGCCGATGGCAGCAGTGTTGTCACCAAAAACCCGGGAACCGGTGGAGCGGTCACCGTCGACACGGTGACCGCCCAACTCCTCTACGAGGTGACCGACGCCCGGTACGCCGGGCCGGACGTCACCACCCGTCTCGACTCCATTGTCCTGTCTCAAGAGGCACAGGATCGCGTGCGCATCAGCGGTGTCCGGGGCGAGGCTCCACCACCGGAGCTCAAGGTCTCACTCAACAGCATCGGCGGGGTTCGCAACG
This sequence comes from Dietzia sp. CW19, assembly GCF_014145265.1. Taxonomy (NCBI): domain Bacteria; kingdom Bacillati; phylum Actinomycetota; class Actinomycetes; order Mycobacteriales; family Dietziaceae; genus Dietzia; species Dietzia sp. CW19. The sequence continues at coordinate 2,964 of NZ_JAALEE010000566.1, forward strand.
AAGTCAGTGTCATACTCACCGGCTTGGATATCGAGGCCAAAGCCGACCTGGTTCGCAGGCAGGTCGAAGACGCGCTGCCCGCCAGACCTCGAGAACTGTCGTGGGAGCTGGCCCGGACCGACCGCATCGACTCCCCCACGGAAGAATTGGCGAGCGCCCGTCTGACTGTGGTCGCACGCGACGACGATCGCGAGAAAGTCGGGCGGAAGTTCTCCAACTCGGTCATCGAAATCGCACTCGGAACGGTCCCGGGTTTCCACACGACGGCGCCGCCGTCGGCCGGCAGTACCTACGGGGTGTTTACTCCGGGCTACATCACACAGGAGGACGTCGATCACACCGCAGTGCTGCCCGACGGAAAACGAATCCCGATCGCGGCACCCGAGGTGACCACCGACCTCGTTCCCGCTCACACCGATCACCGAGCGGCGGACGACGGCGGCGACGCGGCCTCGTCACACCCCGATTACTGGGGGCCGATGCGCCGGCTACCGCTGGGGACGATCGCCGGCGCTCGCAGCGGAGACAAGGGCCCCAACGCAAACATCGGGGTCTGGGTGCGCGACGAGGCTGCCTTCGACTGGCTTGCCGAGGCCCTGACGATCGAGCAGCTGCGACGCATGCTGCCGGAGTGTGCGGATCTGGAGGTGACCCGCACCGTGTTACCCAATCTTCATGCCGTCAATTTCGTCCTCGCCGGAATCCTCGGCGAGGGCGTCGCATACAACGCCCGCTTCGACCCGCAAGCCAAAGCACTGGGTGAATGGTTGCGCTCCCGCACTATTGACATCCCCGAGCTAGTTCTTACGGAGGCAGACCAGTGAGCGCCAACCCGTGGCAATCGGACGAGATCACTTCATTGCGATCCACCGCGCGCGACTTCGCACAAAGAGAGATCCTCCCGCACCTGGAGGAATGGGAGCGTGCCGGCGAGATCCCCCGGGTACTCCACCGCAAAGCCGGAGCATTGGGCCTGCTCGGCCCTCAATTTCCCGAACACGCTGGCGGTGGCGGCGGGGATCTGCGTCACCAGGTCACCGTCTGCGAAGCCCTGCACGAAGCCGGCTCCTCGGGCGGAGTCCAAGCCTCCTTACTCACCTGCTGGATTTCAGTGCCGCACATCGTCACTGCGGGCGACCAGCGGCAGATCGACACCTGGGTGGTACCCACCCTCGCCGGCGACCGGATCGGAGCGTTGGCCATCACCGAACCCGGCGGCGGTTCCGATGTCGGGCACCTGCGCACCACAGCCCGACGAGATGAAGACCACTTCGTCATCAACGGCTCAAAAACCTTCATCACCTCTGGGTGTCGCGCTGACTTCGTCGTCGCAGCGGTCCGCACCGGCGGACCCGAGCGGCGCGGCGCGTCCGGCGTATCGCTGATCGTCATCGACACCGACACACCCGGCTTCTCCGTGAGCCGAAAGCTCGAAAAGATGGGATGGAACGCCTCAGACACCGCCGAACTGACGTTCGACGACGTTCGGGTCCCCGTGAGGAACCTCATCGGGCCAGAGAACGCGGGATTCGATTTGATCTCTCAAGCGTTCGTCTCCGAGCGCGTCTTCTTGGCGGCACAGGCCTACTCGGGCGCGCAGCGCGCACTCGAACTGACCGAACAATGGTGCCAGGATCGAGTGACCTTCGGCGAACCACTCATCAGCCGTCAGTCCGTACAGAACACCCTGACAGAGATGGCCCGCCGGATAGATGTCGCCCGGACATACTGCCGTGCCGTCGTCGATGCCGATATGCGAGGCGAAGACGTCATCGCGCAGGTCTGCTTCGCGAAGAACACTGCGGTGGAGGCCGGCGAATGGGTCGTCGACAGGGCAGTGCAGCTGTTCGGCGGACTCGGCTACATGCGCGAAATCGAAGTCGAACGGCAATACCGTGACATGCGCATTCTCGGTATCGGCGGAGGCACGTCCGAAATCCTCACCGCACTTGCAGCCAAACACTTGGGATACCGATCATGACCATGCTGAACAGCACACTTGACTCACGCAGCAACGATTACCGGGTGGCACTCGATTCCATGATCGAGAAGCTCTCCGGCATCGAAGAGGAATTGACCGCGGTACTCGCCGGCGGCGGGGAGAAGGCCGTCGCCAGGCACCACGACCGCGATAAATTCACTGCTCGAGAGCGGATCGAGCTCCTCGTCGACCGGGACACACCGTTTCTGGAGCTGTGCCCTCTCGCCGCATGGGGTTCGAAGTTCACCGTCGGCGCCGCTGTTGTCTCCGGCATCGGTGTCGTCAGCGGTGTCGAGTGCATGATCGTTGCCAACGACCCGACTGACAAGGGCGGTTCACTCAATCCGTGGTCGATGCGCAAGATCCTCCGCATGGGCGACATCGCGCGACAGAACCGCCTTCCGGTCATCAATCTCGTGGAATCGGGCGGCGCCGATCTGCCCACCCAGAAGGACATCTTTGTCCCCGGTGGGGCGATGTTCCGCAACCTCACTCAACTCTCTGCCGAGGGGATCCCCACGATCGCGCTGGTCTTCGGCAACTCGACGGCCGGAGGAGCGTACATCCCCGGCATGAGCGACCACATCGTGATGATCGAGAACCGATCGAAGGTGTTCCTCGGAGGCCCCCCACTAGTCAAGGCGGCCACGGGAGAGATCACCGACGACGAGTCGCTCGGCGGAGCGGCCATGCACGCCAAAGTGTCCGGCTTGGCCGACTACTACGCTCTCGACGAGCAGGACGCCCTCCGCATCGGCCGCCAGATCGTGTCACGACTCAACTGGACGAAGTCCGGCCCGGCCGTGTCTACAGAGGTGGTGTCCCCCCTATACGACGAGGCTGAGCTGCTCGGCATCGTGCCACCAGATCTGAAAATCCCGTTCGACCCGCGCGAGGTGATCGCCCGGGTCGTCGACGGTTCCGACTTCGACGAGTTCAAATCCAGATACGGCACGTCGCTGGTCACCGGCTGGGCACGCATCCACGGGCATCCCGTCGGCATCCTGGCCAACGCCCGCGGTGTGCTGTTCTCGGAGGAGGCGCAGAAAGCGACCCAGTTCATCCAACTCGCCAATCGATCGAACACGCCACTGTTGTTCATGCACAACACCACCGGGTACATGGTGGGCAAGGAGTACGAACAAAACGGCATCATCAAGCACGGCGCAATGATGATCAACGCCGTCTCCAACTCGAAAGTCCCGCACATCTCCTTGCTCCTCGGTTCCTCCTACGGCGCGGGCCATTACGGGATGTGCGGACGCGCTTTCGATCCACGATTCGTGTTCAGTTGGCCGACGCTCCGCTCGGCCGTCATGGGCGGAACGCAACTCGCGGGCGTGATCTCCACGGTTAGCCGGGCGTCGGCGCTGGCCCAGGGCAAGGAATTTGACGAAGAAGCCGACGCCGCGGTCCGCGCTGCCATCGAGGAACAGATCGACTCCGAATCGTTGCCGGCCTTCTTATCCGGCCACCTGTACGACGACGGTGTCATCGACCCCCGAGACACCCGCACCGTCCTCGGATTGAGTCTGTCCGCCATCCACAGCGCACCGATCGAAGGCACCACGTCCTTCGGCGTCTTCCGAATGTGAGCCCGCAGTGAACACCCAGCACACCCCTGTCAGTACGCCATCAGCGTCGACCGCAACGACCGTGCTCGTCGCAAACCGCGGGGAGATCGCCCGCCGGATATTTGCCACCTGTCGACGTCGTGGACTCGGCACCATCGCTGTGTTCTCCGACGCCGACGCAGACAGCCCGTTCGTCACCGAAGCCGACGCCGCGGTCCGGCTTCCGGGCTCGACACCGACCGACACCTATCTTCGCGGTGACCTGATAATCAAGGCGGCACTCGCCGCCGGAGCAGACGCCATCCACCCGGGTTACGGTTTCCTGTCCGAAAGCGCCGGGTTCGCACGGGAGGTGCGAGCGGCTGGACTGATCTGGATCGGCCCAACGCCGGAGAGCATCGACCTCATGGGGTCAAAGGTCGAGTCCAAACGGATCATGGCAGAGGCAGGGGTGCCGGTCTTGGGACGTCTCGACCCGGCATCCATCACCGAAGCTGAGCTGCCCGTGCTGATCAAGGCCTCGTCGGGCGGGGGCGGCCGGGGAATGCGAATCGTGCGAGATCTTGCGAACCTACCGGCCGAGCTGTCGTACGCGGCGAGAGAAGCGGCGTCCGCATTCGGCGACGACACCGTGTTCTGTGAGAGATACATCGAGGCGGGCCGCCACATCGAGGTTCAGGTGATGGCCGACATGCACGGAAGCGTGTGGGCGGTCGGCGAGCGTGAGTGTTCTATCCAAAGACGCCACCAGAAGGTGATCGAGGAAGCACCGTCCCCGCTAGTCGAGCAGATCGGCGCAGCCATGCGTGCCCGACTGTACGATGCCGCCCGCACCGCCGCAGAATCCATCGGTTATGTGGGCGCCGGTACCGTGGAATTCCTCGCCGACAACGACGGTGAATTCTTCTTCCTGGAGATGAACACGCGACTGCAGGTCGAGCATCCTGTCACCGAGTGCACGACGGGACTGGACCTCGTCTCACTGCAGATCGACGTCGCGAACGGAGAGCCTCTAAGTGGTGGAGAGCCGGCCACAGTCGGCCATTCGATCGAGGCCCGCCTCTACGCCGAGGATCCGGCGCGCGACTGGCAACCCCAAGCCGGCCCCGTCCATCGCTTCTTGGTTCAGGAGACCGCAACCGAGTTCGCCGTACTCACCTCGCCCGGCCTGCGGCTTGATTCCGGGGTAGTCGACGGCGACGAGGTCGGGGTGCACTACGACCCCATGCTCGCCAAGGTAATCTCGTTCGCCCACTCCCGCCCGGAAGCCGCCCGCATTCTCGCCACTGCACTGGCCCGTGCCCAGGTTCACGGGCTGCGTACGAATCGGGACCTGCTCGTGCGGACACTGCTCCACCCTGCATTCCTCGCCGGCGAGATCGACACCGCCTTCTTCGACCGTCACGGGCTCGCCACTCTCGCTGCCCCACTCGCCTCCCTTGAGACGGAGCGGCTCGCCGCCATCGCTGCGGCGATCGCGGTCGCCACCGGCGAGCAAGAATCAGCTCCGATGGGCATCGCGGCCCCCCTAGGCTGGCGCAATGTCGGCCACCCTTTCCAGTCGCGTGGTTTTCGCACGGAGACCGACGAGTACGAGATCAAGTACCGGCTCGACCGTTCCGGAATCGTGCTGGCACCGGGCAGCGTCCCCGAGTCGATAGAGACAATTCACGTCGTCTCGGCAAGCCCCACCCGCGTACGGATCGAGGTCGACGGCGTGGTCTTGCCTTTCGACGTCGCCCGCTACGGTGGGGGGAGTTCGGGCGCGAACGTGCTGCACGTGGACACGCCGCGCGGCGCAGTCGCCCTGTGCGAAACCGCTCGCTTCATCGATCCCGCGCAAGCGGTCGCAGAGGGCTCTCTGCTCGCCCCGATGCCCGGCGCCGTAATCCGAGTTGCGGTCAAACCGGGTGACCTCGTCGAAAAGGGGCAGCCAATTCTATGGATCGAGGCGATGAAAATGGAACACTCCGTCACAGCTGCCGTCACAGGTGAGGTGAGCGAGGTGCTCGTCAGTCAGGGCGACCAAGTCGAAGTGGACGCCCCCCTCGCCGTGATCACCGCATCCGATGAAGAGGCGGAGGCGACATGACCGTCACTGGCCCGCTGGTCCGGGCGGAACGCGCCGGCGGAATAGCAACGCTCACTCTGGACTCGCCCCACAATCGCAACGCACTATCCGAACGGCTTGTGGACGAACTCCTTGCCAGCTTTGCCGTGGCCGCCCAGGACGACGCGGTCCGAACAATCGTGCTGACCCATACAGGCGGAACGTTCTGCGCCGGCGCCGACCTGGTCGACGCGTCAGTCACCGACGGAGGGGTGGATCCTGCACGTCGCCGCGCGGAGCAGACCACGCAACTGATGCACAGCATCCTCCGAGCCCCCAAACCCGTCATCGGACGGATTAACGGGCACGTCCGGGCTGGCGGTATGGGACTGGTCGCCGCCTGCGACATAGTCGTCGCCGGCCGCAATTCAACCTACGGTCTCACCGAATCGCGCCTCGGACTGGCTGCCTCGGTAATCTCTCTGACAGTGCTGCCGCGCATGACCTCGCGCGCGGCGTCGCACATGATGCTAACTGGCTCAACAATCTCCGCCGAGGAAGCACTGACCAACGGACTGGTCACCGAAGTCGCGGAGGAGGTCGATACTGCCGTCGACACACTGTGCGCTGCATTCGCGACATGCTCACCGCAGGGATTGCGCGAGTCAAAACAGCTGGTCAATTATGAGATACTGGCCGAGTTCGAACGGTCAACTGATCGAGTCATCGAACAGTCAGTCCAACTGTTCCACAGCGTAGAAGCCGGGGAGGGAATGGCAGCCTTCTTAGAAAAACGTCGCCCGTGGTGGGCAGAATGACCGCAGACTACATCTCTCGGGAGGACAGAAACAAACTGACCCGCCAGAAACTTCTCGACACGACGGTTGAGTGCCTTATGTCGCACGGTTGGGCCATGACCACAGTCGGCCTCATCGCGGAGAAGGCGGGCATCAGTCGAGGTGCACTGCAACACTATTACCGCACCCGGGAAGACCTCATCACGGCCGCCCTCGATCACATGTGGTCGGCCAGCGCCGACCACATCATGGGAGAGCTCCGCGACCCGCCGGAAGGTGTCAGTCGCGAACAACACGTCGTTGATCTTCTCTTCGGGCACTACTCCGGTTCAGTGTTCAAATCCGCCCTCCAAGTATGGACAGCGGCAGCGGCAGACCCCGACCTACGAGAGCGTGTCGTACCGCTCGAAGCCAAGTTCGCCCGAAGTGCCCATTCCATGGCTGTCGAACTATTGAACGCCGACGACTCCGACACTCGAACTCACCGACTCATCCAGCTAACCCTAGACATTGCACGTGGCCTCGGCCTCGCAGACACACTAACCGACGATTCGAAACGTCGCCGCGCCCTCGCCCGGACGTGGGCCGAGGAGCTCCGGACGATCAAAACTCGGACGGACGCTTAGCCAGACCCGGCTCACGGACTGAATGCACACCTGCCTGCATCGGTCCTGCTGCCAGCTCCCGATTCCGCAGCGGCCGGACCCGCCGCTACAGCGATGGGAACCGCCACTGAACATTGACAATGCCACCGGCGCGATTCGCGACATCGCCAATGCTGCTCGCACTACGTGTAACACCAGCAACTAAGCAGGCCACGCCGACATCCAGACGTTATGACAAGTAGACGATGCCGAGTATCCCGCGAACTCGACCCCTCCCCGAGCGGGCCAAATGGCAGGTGGATCAGCAGAGGAACCTAACGAGCTATCCGATTGCTAGTTGGTGGCGACTGCGCCTTCCGTGATTGCATCGCGCAGCACGTGCTTGAGAATCTTCCCCGAGGGGTTACGCGGAATGGGCCGGGTGATGAGCTCGCGCGGAAGCTTATAACCCGCAATGTACTGGGATCCGTACTCGCGGAGTGACTCCAAGGCGACGTCGCGGCCCTCAACCGGGGTGACGACGGCGATGATGCTCTCCCCGAACATCTCGTCCGGCCGCCCGACGACCGCCACATCGGCCACGTCCGGGTGGCTGGCGAGGGCCTGTTCGACCTCCACCGAGTAGACGTTGCGCCCGCCCGTGATGATCATGTCTTTCATCCGATCAACGATTGTGATAAACCCGTCAGCGTCCCGGACCGCCACGTCGCCGCTGTGCAGCCAGCCGTTGCGGAGCGCATCCATGGTGGCCTCGGGTTTGTTCCAGTAGCCCTTCATGATGGTCTCGCCTCGGTAAATGATCTCCCCGGGCTCGCCGACCGCGGTGTCGTTGCCCTCGTCATCGACGATCCGCGTCTCGGCATTGGTGATGGACATCCGTCCGGTGGCATCCGGGCGGGCGCGTACTTCGTCCGGGGTGAGGAAGATTCCGGTCGGGCCGCCCTCGGTCTGGCCGCACAGCTGGAAGAACTGCACGTGCGGCAAGGTGGCGAGCAAGCTGGTCGCCGCGTTCGGCGGCATTGGTGCGGCGCCAAAGAAGCCCAGCCGCCATGCGGACAGATCGCGCGTGCCGAGTTCGGGGTACTGCAGCAGCATCTGGTACATGGTGGGCACGCCCAGGAACACGGTGATGCGGTGCTTCTCCAGCGCATCCAGGACCGCCTTGGGCTCGAACGCTGGCAGCACCACGTGAGTGGTGCCCAGGCTGAACCCTGACATCACGAACAGGACCAACTCCGCGCAGTGGTACATCGGCGCGACGTGCAGATTCCGGTCGAAGCTATTCATGCCGAGTGCGGAAACCGAGTTCCCCACCCACAGCATGCGGTGGTGGTCGAACAACGCTCCCTTGGGGCGCCCGGTCGTGCCTGAGGTGTAGAGGATGATGCAGTCGTCGTCCTCGATGACCTCCGCCTCCGGCGCGGTGGTCGGCATGGTGTCTGCGAGCCGCGCGATGCCCTGCGCTGCGGCCTCGTCCAGCACCAGGCTTTGCGGCGCGGACGGCAGCGGATCGAGCTCGTCGAGACCGGCCACCACCACCGCGAGCTCCTCGGAATACAGCAGCACCGTCGCACCGGAGTCCTCGAGCAGGTAGCGAAGTTCGCGGGCCGGCACGCGAGGGTTGAGAGGCACAGCGATGGCCCCCAGTCGGAACGCTCCGTACAAGCCCAGGACGTACGCATCGGAGTTCGGGCTCAGCAGCGCCACCCTGTCGCCCTTACCGACTCCGAGCGACGCCAACGCATGCGCGTACTGATCGGTCCGGGCCGCAAGCTGCTCATACGAGTAGATGCTCTCGCCGAAGATCAGTGCAGTTTTGTCCGGGTGCCGACGGGCATTGAGCGCGAGGGCGCCTCCGAGAGTGGCCATGGTGACTCCTGAGGTGTTGAAGACTCCGGGATCGGACATGTGACCCCGGACACAGCCGAAACTGTAACCGCCAGCGCGGTGCTTGTACAAATGTTCAGTGAAGCCGGAAACGCGGCTCAGGTGGCGGGCCCGGGGAAACGATCGACAGCTCCACCCTCGGACACGCTCACGCCGAGTTCGGGCTTGCTGTGCCCCTCGGTGTGAGTGAAGGTCCCGAGGTGAGTCCAGACGGCATCGACCAGCGGCTGCAGGAACAGCCGGCCCATCTGGTTGATCATCACGTCGACCACCTGGACGGAATCGGCGCGACCTCGCGAGGCCGCGCCAGTCTCGCGCATCGCAACGACCTCCCGGTGGGTGAGTTCGGTAAGTCGCTCCAGCAGTTGCCCCCGCCGGCCACCGGGTTCAAGTAGCGCCTGTCGGAGGTAGTTGACCACCTCCGGGTTTCTGACCAGCATTTCCGCGACGGACTCGTTCCGGACGCGAGCGATTTGTTCGCCGGCCCCATCGGTCGGGGCAGAAGCAAGGGCCGACGCGAAACGTTCCACGACGATCTGCTCCACAGCCTCGCGGAGGCCGTCTTTGGACCCGTAGTGATGAACCACCAGCCCGACGGTCACCCCGGCGGCGGCCGCGACTGCCCGCATCGGTGTGCGGTCCTCGCCGTTGGCCGCGTAAAGCTCGAGAGCGGCGTTGCGGATTCGCGCTTTGGCGGTGAGGTCTTGGTCGTCGAAATGCTGGGCGGGGCGGTCCACGCGGCCTCCCTTCCGTTGATAAACGAGTCTACGGGGACGCGCCAACCGTTAGCGCTATACGATGGCTAAGTTTACTGACCGCTTGTATAGTCACCGAAATGAGTCTTCGATCGCTCCGACCCCTAGTCGGCATACAGGTCGTCTCATTGGCTACCAACCTGCCCGGTCCGCTAGCCGTAGCAGGCCTTAGTGACCTCGGCGCCGCGGTGATCAAAGTGGAGCCGCCGGCGGGTGACGCCTTGGCCGTGGCCGCGCCCTCCTGGTACGCAGAACTGACACAGGGGGTGGAGGTCCGTCGGGTCGACCTCAAGAGTGGTAGCGGCCCGGAGGAGCTGACCAGGCTGCTCGATACGGCGGACGTGTTGGTGACCGCCATGCGCCCGTCAGCGCTTCGCCGTCTCGGCCTCGGCAACCTCGGCGACCGCTTCCCGCGGTTGTGTCATGTGGAGATCGTGGGCTACGACGGCGCCGACGAGGAAGTCGCGGGCCACGACCTGACATATCAGGCAAGATACGGCACCATCCGACCGCCACACCTGCCGCTGGTCCCGGTCGCCGACACCATCGGTGGGGAGCGGGCCATCTCGGCCGCCCTGGCCCTGCTGCTGGCGCGGGGACAGCACGACTCCGGTGGACATCAACGCATCACTCTCGACGCGGCCGCGTACGACTCCGCGGCCGCCCTCCGACACGGACTGTTCGGCGATGGAGCACCACTGGGCGGGGCTCTGCCCTCCTACAACATCTATGCCACCGCCGACGGCCATATCGCTCTGGGGGCACTCGAGCCGCACTTCGAGGTCCACATCAGAGAGGTACTCGATTGTGACGGCACATACGCCGCCTACGCCCGCGCCTTCAGCGCGCACCCCACGGCCCACTGGGAGGATCTGGCCGCGCGCCACGACATCCCGCTCAGCGCCGTTCGCCATGCCCGGCCGGCCACAGCGCAGACCACCCACGCGCTCACGGCGACCACCACCCGACCACCCCGAGGAAGGACCCAGTCATGACCGACTCCCCCCAGCCCCGTAGCTTCCGCACCACCCGCGAGGCCGTGATCATCGATGCCGTCCGGACACCGGTCGGCAAGCGCGGCGGGGCGCTGGCCGCCTGGCATCCCGCCGATCTGCTGGGGGCCACCCTCAAGGAACTGGTTCGCCGCAGTGATGTGGCGCCGGAGAAGATCGACGACGTGATCGCCGGATGTGTGATGACGCACGACCAGCAGAGCTCCAACATCGCCCGCCATGCAGTGCTCTCCTCCGGCCTGCCCGATTCGGTGCCGGCAGTGACCGTGGACCGACAGTGCGGCTCGGGGCAACAAGCTGTGGCATTTGCCGCCCACGGTGTGGAGGCGGGGTCCTACGACCTCGCCATCGCATGCGGCGTGGAGTCGATGTCGCAGGTGGCACTGCCGTCGTCCCTACAGCCCGGAGCCCCGCTCGGCCCGCAGTACTCCCCCCGGGAACTGGCCCGCTACGACGGCGGACTGCTGGTGCAAGGCCCGTCCAGTGAGCTGATGAACACCCGCTTCGACCTCAGCCGAGAGGAACTCGACGCGTTCAGCCGCCGGAGCCACGAGCGGGCGCTGGCCGCCACCCGCGACGGCCGCTTCGAGACCCAGCTGGTTCCGCTGCGCCGCGACCCGCTCGATGACTCCAGCGAGCCCGTTACCGCGGATGAGGGGATCCGGGCCGAGCTCGACCCGGAGAAGATGGCGTCCCTGCGGACAGTGTTCGCCGAGGACGGCAAGACCACCGCAGCCAACTCCTCCCAGCTCAGCGACGGCGCCGCCGCACTGCTCATCGCCGACCGCGAGTTCGCCGAGGCCAACGGGCTCACCCCCCGCGCCCGCTTCGTGGTCCACGCGGTCGCGGCGGCCGATCCGATCATCCAGTTCACCGCAATCCTCGAGTCCACCCGCAAGGCCCTTCACCGGTCGGGGCTCACGGTGGACGACATCGACCTGTTCGAGGTCAACGAAGCGTTCGCCGGCGTGCCGCTGATGTTCCAAAGAGAGTTCGGCGTCCCCGACGACAAACTCAACGTCAACGGCGGCTCGGTGGCCGTGGGCCACCCCCTCGGATCCACCGGCGCCCGCATGATGACCGACCTGCTGACCGAGCTCGAACGCACCGGCAGCCGATACGGACTACAGACCATCTGCGAAGCCCACGGCACCGCTAACACCACCATCATCGAACGCCTCTGACGAGTCCCGTCCGTCCCAGCCACCGTCCCAGCCCCACTGAGGAGCACCACCATGACGTCCCGCCCCATCGTCACCGGTCTGCCGTCGACACACGGTGACAGTTATCAGCTCAACACCACGACCCTGCTGCGGCACTCCACCCGGACCTACCCCGAGCAGGAGATCGTATTTCGCACCGTCGACGGGGGCTGGGACCGCTACACCTACGCCGACATGTTCGAGCGGGTCGGGAAGTCAGCCCACGCGCTGACCGGGCTGGGTGCCGGGCCCGGAACGGTGGTGGGAATCCTGGATTGGAACTCTAAACGCCATATGGAGCTGTACTGGGCGATTCCCGGTATCGCATCGGTGATGCTGCAGATGAACCTGCGCCTCGCCCCGGTGGACCTGGCATATGTCACCGACCACGCCGAAGCCTCGATCGTGCTGGTCGACGAGTCCCTACTGCCCGTGGCTGAGGCGCTGGTCGAGCAGGGTGTCGGGGTGAAGACGTGGGTGGTCATGACGGACAAACCACTCTCGGAGATCTCCACCACCCTGCCCGGGGTCGTCCACTGGGAAGACGCGCTGACGGCCGCGGAACCGGGCTTCGACTGGCCAATGATCGACGAGACCTCGGCGTACAGCGCGTGCTACACCACCGGCACCACCGGCCGCCCCAAGGGCGTGTACTACTCCCATCGCGGGATCTACCTCCACACCCTCTCCGAGGCAGCGCAGTTGAAGATGGGTGACGACGACACCGTCATGATCATCACCCCGATGTTCCACGGCCAGGGCTGGGGACTGCCGCAGTCGGCCATCTACTCGGCCGCGAAGGTGGTGCTGCCCGGGCGGTATACGGCCGAGGACACCTCTGCGCTGGTTGACGCGATGATCTCCGAGTCCGTCACCGTGGCCAACGGTGCCCCCGCCATCTTCGAGCCGATGCTCGACTACATCCGGACACTCAAGACACGCCCGGACTTCAGCCGCGCCCGTCTGCTGTCCGGGGCGACCGAACCGTCGCTGACGCTCATGCGCGGCTTCCATGACCTCACCGGTGCTGACATCATCCACGCCTACGGCGCCACGGAGACCACTCCGCTGGTCACCGTCAACGCAGGCCTGAAGCACACGCTGCGGGACGTGCTCAGCGAGGACGAGAAGTGGGATCTCAAGCGGGCCCAGGGTCTGCTGGTCAACGGGATCGACATTAAGGTCGTCGGACCGGACGGAACCGAACTACCCCACGACGGTGTCTCCCAGGGCGAGGTGCTCATGCGTGGCCCGTGGATCATCGAGCGGTACCACAAGATGGAGGACAAGGGCGACGCGTTCGCCGACGGTTGGTGGCGCAGCGGCGATGCCGGCACGATCCGCTCCGACGGTTACCTCAAGCTGACCGACCGCATCAAGGACGTGGTCAAGAGCGGCGGCGAATGGATCTCCTCGATCGACATGGAAAATGCGATCGTCGCCCACCCACAGGTCCGCGAAGCCGCAGTGGTGGGGATCGAGCACCCCAAGTGGCAAGAGCGCCCGGTTGCGATCGTCGTCCAGGAAGACGGCGCCGATCTCGGCGTCGACGACATCCACGCCGTGTTGGAAGACAAGTTCGCCAAGTGGCAACTGCCCGACATCGTCATCTTCGCCGACGCGCTGCCGCGCACCAGCGTCGGCAAGCTGGACAAGAAGACGCTGCGCACCGACCACGCCGATCTCTACCGGGGAGCCGAGGAATGAGCGGCCAGAACGGACACGATGACGTGGTCCTCAGCGAACGACGCGGCGCCGTCGCGATCCTGCGCATCAACCGACCCGAGGCCCGGAATGCACTGAACGCCGCGGTGTTCGACGCCTTGAACAAGCACCTCGCCGAGCTGCGGACCGAGGACTCCGTGCGCGCCATAGTCCTGGCCGGCGCGGGCGGCGTGTTCTGCGCCGGAGCAGACATCACCGCGTTCGACGCCCTGCGCGCCGATCCGTTGATCGGGCACCGGCGGGCCTCCGGGGGGACCCTATGGGCCGACCTGGAAAACTTCCCCAAACCGGTGATCGCAGCCGTCGAGGGCCTGGCCCTGGGGGGCGGGCTCGAACTCGTCCTGGCCTGCGACACCAGCATCGCCGGCCAGGGTGCCCGCCTGGGATTGCCCGAGGTCAAGCTCGGCGTCATCCCCGGCGGCGGCGGCACCCAACGACTCATCCGGGCGCTAGGCAAACCTCGCTCCATGGCACTGCTACTCAGCGGTGACCTTGCCACCGGGACCGAAGCCGCCAACCTCGGCCTGGTGGGAAAGGTGGTCGACGACGACGAGGTCGTCGAACAGGCGATCGCCCTGGCGCAGCGGATCTCGGCCAACTCACCGCTGGCCGTGGCCCTGGCCAAAGACGCCGCCCTGGCCGCGCAGACCGGGTCGATAACCGCAGGGCTTGAGCACGAAAAGCGCAACTTCGTCTACGCGCTCGCCTCAGACGACAGCCACGAGGGCCAGGCCGCCTTCCTGGCCAAGCGTTCACCGAACTTCACCGGCCGCTAACCTGGCCCGACAAGGACAAGATCATGACCACCACCCTGTTCCCCGACCACCGCCCCACCTGGCAAACCGAGTCCCACGAGTTGCTACGGGACCACGCCCGCGCGTTCTTCGCCCAAGAAGTCACCCCCCGCCAGGCGGACTGGGCCCGGCAGGGCCACGTCGACCGCGAACTCTGGAACAGAGCCGGGGCGGCAGGCCTACTGCTCACCGACATCGCCGACGAGGACGGCGGCGGGGGAGGCGACTTCGGCCACGAGGCTGTAGTGGCCCAAGAACTGGCGTACGCGCACGACAGCGCGTTCGGCTTCACCGTGCACTCCACGATCGTCAGCCACTACATCAACGCCTACGGGACCGAGGAGCAAAAGCGCCGCTGGCTACCCGGGCTCGCCTCCGGCGAGAAAGTGGTGGCCGTCGCCATGACCGAACCCGGTACCGGCTCAGACCTGCAGAACGTCAAGACCACAGCGATCCGCGACGGCGACCACTACCTGGTCAACGGCGCCAAGACCTTCATCTCCAACGGCACCCACTGCGACTTGGTTGTCATCGTGGCCAAGACCGATCCAGCGGCCGGCGGCAAGGGCATCTCCCTACTAGTCGCCGAGGTCGACAATAACGTCGCGGGCTTCTCCCGCGGCGCCGTCCTCGAGAAGATCGGCATGCACGGATGGGACACCCGCGAACTCTTCTTTGACGACATGCGGGTACCGGTGGAGAACATCCTCGGCGAGGAGGGCTCCGGCTTCGCCGAACTCATGACCCAGCTACCGCGGGAGCGACTCATCATCGGAGTCGCCGGCGTAGCAGTGGCGGAGGCCGCAGTGATCGAGACCATCCGGTACGTCAAAGAGCGCGATGCGTTCGGCAAGAAACTCCTGGACTTCCAGAACACCCAGTTCGTACTAGCCGAGTGCAAGGCCGACGTCTACGCCGGCAAGGCGATGATCGACGACGGCATCCGCCGCCAGATCGACGGCACCCTCGACGCCGCCGGCGCCTCGATGATCAAGATGTGGGCCACCGACATGCAGTGCCGCGTGGTGGACAAGTGCCTACAGCTGTTCGGTGGCTACGGCTACATGATGGAATACCCCATCGCCCAGATGTACACCGCCTCCCGCGTGCAGCGGATCTACGGCGGCACCAACGAGATCATGAAGCTGCTCGTAGCCAGGTCGCTGTGAACGCCACGCCCCCGAGCCCGTCCGTCTACGCCGAAGACTTCACCCCGGGCCAGATCCACAAACTGGGAGATCACACCGTCTCCAAGGCCGAACTGGTCGATTTCGCCACCCACTGGGACGCACAATCGTTTCATCGATGAGGAAGCCGCCAACCAAGGGACACTTCCGCGGACTCATCGCCAGCGGGGTACACACCATCGCCATCGCTCAACGGCTGCTCACACAAACAGTGCTCAACCAATGGGCAGTGATCGCCGGGCTCGGATTCGACCGGGTCCGGTTCCCGGCGCCCGTCCGACCCGGGAACGTTCTCACTGGAACCGTCCGGATTGCCGAGATCACTCTCGACGGAACACGCGGACGAGTGAAGATGGAGATGCGGCTAACCGATCAGGACGACCACACCGTCCTCTACGCCGAACTGACCATCGTCACTTGGCGGAGAGAACAGGTCGCGACACCGTCCGGAGGCTTCAACTGACACACGGCCAGGACGTCATCCAAAAGAACGGTCCCGCACCTACATCGACGAAGCGACCTTCATCTCGGATCCGCAAGTCAGTTTGGGACGCGGTGACCCCACCTCACGACGGCGGCTGCAGAGTAGTCAGGCCCCCGTCCTAAAACCTCGTCCTTCGGCGCGGCATCCCCTATTCGACGGATCGGGCGCGTCCGCTAACCCCGGTGATTCACGGGGATCTGCGGATCGCTGGGCGAAAATAGACCGAAGTGCTTCCTGAACAGGGGAAACTGGGACTTGTCTAAGGTTCCATGTTCTCCAGCAGAAAGCACTCGGTAGGTGAAGCGTACGTCGTGGTCGTCTGGTCTGTCCGTTACTGCTGATGGTGTCGGGGTGATCTCCCACGCCGGGGCCATCGCGCCTCGACTTCTGGCTGATCAGGTCGGTCTGACCGCCGCGCTGTCAGGGGCCATGGCTCGCCGACAATTTATCCCGATCCACGACCGCGGCCGTGTGCTGATCGATACCGCGGTGATGCTCGCCGATGGCGGCG
>NZ_JAALEE010000566.1:19538-24926 GCF_014145265.1 Dietzia sp. CW19
CTCATCGAGCGTCACCTCGGTCTCCGTGCCGCCGTGGGTCTCGCGGTACTTGTTCAACCAGTTCCGCAATGTCTCGGGGCCCACGCCGTAGGCCACCGCGACGTCCTTGATCGTCTTCGAGGTCGTGATGACCTCCTGGCACAGCTCATCCTTGAACTCCTGGCTGAACCGCCTGCGTGATGCACTCACTGCTGGATCTCATTTCGGTAGGCCCCTCACTTTAAGAGGGTCCACCGTCCGAGATCACCGCAGCAGGCCAGGCCTCTCCCAACTCGAGTCGAGCTTGTCAGAGAAGAACCTTGATCAGATCTTGACGAAACGATGACCCAGATCTCGCAGTTCACACCGCAGAATCGAGTTTCTAAGACAGGCGAGGAGTTGAGTATGATGGGGTGGCTTTACGGTGTGAACTGGATCGACATCGTTCTGTTGATCGCGTTCGTACTCGGTTTCTGGGCGATGGTTCTGGCCTTGGCGACCAGTCTTTTTGGAGGGCATCGGCACCTGCGCGGGCCGCACTCTCCTGCTAATGGGGTCGTCTCTTCCGGTATCTCATTCGCATCTCCCGCAGGGACCGCGACTTCGCGAAGCGTCGATCATGATGAACGCTGACGCCACGGGGCGGGCAGGTGCGCTAAGCCGTGCGCCGCGCGTGCTGGTCTCCCGCCGGTCCTGCTTGGCCGGATCGCTTCTCGCCGGCGCCGGCGCTCTGACTGCATGTTCTGGTTCCGGATCAGCCACGGGCAGTCCCGTGGGAGCCTCGTCAGATCTCGTGAGGCGGCTTGAACAGGAGCGACGCTCCCCCGGCCAAACGGTGGTATCCGCGCAGTTGACCCCCCGTCCGGTCGATGTTGATCTGGGTGGCCGCGTTGTCTCAACGTGGGGATATGACCAACAATTGCCAGGCCCACTGGTGCGGGCCCAAGCTGGAGATCGGCTGCAGATCACCGTGGACAACCAGCTGCCACAGGAGACCAGCGTGCACTGGCACGGGATCGCCATGAGCAACGACATGGACGGGGTTCCCGGGTTGACACAGGACCCGATCGCACCAGGCACCACGTTCACCTACGACTTCACCGCCCCAGACCCAGGCACGTACTTTTACCACTCACATTCGGGTCTGCAACTCGATCGGGGCCTGTACGGAGTGGTGATCATCGATGATCCGGACGAGCCCGGCGACTACGACCATGAATGGCTCGTGGTCCTTGACGACTGGCTCGATGGGACCGGTCGGACTCCCGACGATGTCGCCCGTGATCTGGGCATCGGTGCCGACACCGCAGATGCCGGGATGCAGGGGATGGACCACGACATGATGGACATGCATGGGGGTGAGGGGTCGATGATCTCCCCCATCCTCGGCAGCGCCGGGGATGTCACCTACCCGCACTTTCTGATCAATGGGCGACTCCCTGTCGACCCCTACGTCTGGAGAGCGTCGCGGGGCCAACGCGTGCGCATCCGGTTCGTTAATGCCGGCGCCGACACCGCGTTCCGGGTAGCGCTTGGCGGGCACCGGATGACCGTCACTCACACCGACGGCTTTCCCGTGCTTCCCGAGGACACCGATTCCCTTCTGATCGGCATGGGTGAACGGTTCGATGTTGTGGTCACGCTCGGCGACGGCGTGTTCCCGTTGTTCGCTCAGCCCGAAGGCAAGGATGGTCACGCGCAGGCCCTCGTACGTACAGCAGCGGGCGATCTCCCGACAAATTCCCGACCAGTCGAAGTGGACCGGCGTCCGCTATTGGGTACCGACTTATCCCCCAGCGAGGCAGTACGTCTGTCTAGCCAAAGTCATGATCGGTACCACAGCGTCGACCTGGGCGGGACGATGTCGCCGTACCGGTGGACCCTCAACAGCCAAGTCCACCCGGATTCGGCGCCGCTGGAGGTCAACAGTGGGGAGCGGGTGCGAATGCGGATGCGGAACATGTCCGACATGTTCCACCCGATGCACCTGCACGGACATACGTTCGCGCTCGCGGACAGCGGGCTTCGCAAAGATACCGTCACGATTCGGCCGATGCGCACTATTGAGATCGAGTTCGACACCGATAATCCTGGCCAGTGGGCGTTGCACTGCCACAACGCCTATCACCAAGAGGCCGGGATGATGACCACTCTGTCCTACCTCGCCTGACCGGCAAGGTGATCCACCCGCGGGCCCGAAAGTCCGCAGAAGAAAGGGAACCCAGATGAATCGAAAGAAGCTTGTGATGACCGCCGCTGCCGCCGCGGTCCTGCTGGGGCTGTCCGCCTGCACCAGCGACGAGACCGACACGGCCAGCGAGACCACGACCGCCGTCGAGACCACTGCGACCAGCGGGAGTTCGACCACCGAGCAGGCAGAGGAGTCAGCTCAGCATTCCGAGGCTGACGTGATGTTCGCCCAGATGATGATCCCCCACCATGAGCAAGCCATCGAGATGAGCGACATCATCTTGTCCAAGGATGATGTCCCCGCCGACGTCACCTCGCTGGCCGAGGAGATCAAGGCCGCCCAGGGGCCCGAGATCGCGCAGCTGACCGACTGGCTCGAGCAGTGGGGAGAGCCGACGCAGCCCGAAGGCATGGACATGGACATGGACATGGGCGGTGACCATGACATGGCGCAGATGGAGGGCATGCTCTCCGATGAGGAATTGCAGCTGTTGTCCGACGCTCCCGGCCCTGAGGCTGCCGAGTTGTTCCTCAACCAGATGATCGCCCACCACGAAGGCGCCGTGGCCATGGCCGAAGACCAGGTCGAGAACGGCACGTACCCGCCGGCTGTCGACCTGGCGCAAACCATCATCGACACCCAGCAGCAGGAAATCGACACCATGCAGCAGATGCTCGACTCCATGTAAAAAAACGAAGGCTCGCATTCCCGGCGGGGTCGATGGCAGTCCGACCCCGCCGGAGACCGTCTGGGCATCAACACATTTTCTTGTCCCTGCCAGAAACGAGATACGCACTCATGCTTTCGCACCGAAAGCGGGCCTGGACCCCAATAGCCATCCTTGCATCGGCTCTCATCGCGACCGCGTGTTCGAGCCCGCAGCAGACGCCAGCACCCGAATCCGGGGACGCCTCATCGACGGTCGGCACCGCATTAACACCCGCGCTTGACCATGTGCACGGACTCCACCTCGATGCTGAGGGAAGGGTGCTGGCCGGCACGCATACGGGGCTTTTCGTCCTCAACCCCGATGGCGCGACCACCCGCGTCGGCGACGCCGACGACGACTTCATGGGGCTCACAGGCGCGCCCGGGACGGATAACCTCTACGCTTCGGGCCATCCTGGCCCGTCAAGCTCCGCCCCCAATCCTCTCGGACTCATCGAGAGTGTCGACGGCGGCCAGTCGTGGGCGACGAAATCCCTCTCCGGCGAAGTCGACTTTCACGCCCTGACCACTGACGGAAACACCCTTGTCGGATTCGACACCGCCAACGGAATTCGAACGTCCACCGACTCGGGCGTCAGTTGGACCGACGGCATCGAGATGGCCGCGAGAGCATTGGCGATTACCGACGAGGGCATCTGGGCCACAACCGCAGGAGGCCTACAACTCAGCACCGACATCGGGCGCACATTCGCATCAGTACCAGCTGCTCCCGAACTCCTGCTGATATCTGCAGCCGAAGACGGCACCCTCTGGGGGATCGATACCGACGGCACCGCCTGGCGCAAGAACGTCAACGACGATGAGTGGCAGCAGGGACCAGTTGTCGGTGATGTCGAAGCCATCATCGCCGCGGACCAGGACACTGCCTACGCTGCTGATGGACGGTCATTTCATACATTAACGATTCCCTGAAACGTCGTCGGCGGCGCAAACCAAGGCCGACCGAAGACGGAATGGAAACTACCGGTCAGAACGCATACGAACTCGAGGGAGAAGTGGTGAGGAAAGAAGCGATGCTCGCAGGCGGAGCCGCACCAGAGCGCACACCGGCGAAACGGCTTGCCTCGGTCGCGGTGGCCTTGGTGGCCGCAGTAGGGCTGAGCGCGTGCACGATCGGAGATACCGAGGACACCTCGACGGCCGCTGCACCGAAAGAAGCCCCCGCCGCTGCGGCCGTCATTCACACCTCGTTCGAAGATGGGACAGTGGCCGCGACGCCGCGGGAACCGATCGTCTTGGATGTGACAGACGGTGCGTTCGACGATGTCACGGTCACAAACGAAGAAGGCCGCGAGGTCGAAGGCGAGTTCAACGCGGAACGCTCCCAGTGGCGCACCACCGAGACTCTGGGCTACAACCGGGATTACTCGATCGAGGCGAGCGCTACTAACGACGACGGTGAGACGATTACAGACTCGTCCTCGTTCAGCACCGTGGTCCCGAACTCGACCACCAGCGCGAGCCTGGTGACCGGTCAGGGCCACACGGTAGGTATCGCGCAGCCGGTCGCGGTGCGTTTCGAGTCCGCCGTCGGCGACCGTAAGGCCGTCCAGGACGCCATCGAGGTCACCACGACCCCCGCCGTCGAAGGAGCCTTCTACTGGGTGTCGCCCTCGGAGGTTCGCTGGCGCCCCGCCGAATTCTGGGCACCGGGCACCGAGGTCGACGTCGACGTCAACATCTACGGCACCGATATGGGCGAAGGCCTTTACGGAGCCCAGGACGCAAACAGCAACTTCACGATCGGCGACGAGGTCATCACCACGATCGACGACAACACCAAGACAATGACGACCCGAATCAATGGCGAGGTCGTCAGCAGTAGCCCGGTCTCACTAGGAAAGGCATCGACACCCACCCCGAACGGCACCTACTACATCGGCGACCGATACGAATCGCTCATCATGGATTCATCGACGTTTGGTGTGCCGGTCGACTCGGCCGACGGCTACCGGCTTTCAGTCAACTGGGCCACCCAGATGTCCTACAGCGGGATCTACGTCCATGCCGCCCCATGGTCCGTTGAACAACAGGGCTTCACCAACGTCAGTAACGGCTGTATCAATGTCACCGACGCCTACGCCAAGTCGTTCCAGAACAGCAGCAACCGGGGCGACGTGGTCAAGGTCATCAATACCGTCGGACCGACGCTTCCCGGGACCGACGGGCTGGGCGACTGGAACATCCCGTGGGAAACCTGGCGTGCTGGAAATGCCGACCTAGCCCGGGTGATTCACGGGGATCTGCGGATCGCTGGGCGAAAATAGACCGAAGTGCTTCCTGAACAGGGGAAACTGGGACTTGTCGAAGGTTCCATGTCCCCACACAGAAAGCACTCGGTAGGTGAAGCGTACGTCGTGGTCGTCTGGTCTGTCCGTTACTGCTGATGGTGTCGGGGTGATCTCCCACGCCGGAGCCATCGCACCACGCCTTCTGGCTGATCAGGTGGGGCTGACAACTGAACTGTCAGGGGCCATGGCCCGCCGCCG
>NZ_JAALEE010000566.1:25147-25384 GCF_014145265.1 Dietzia sp. CW19
AGCGCGTGCCCGCACCCGCCGTCACGTGTGGTCCCGCCTGCCCGGCGGGGTGCCCGCATCGGCGTGTGCGGGGCGGGATCTGGGATCGACGGTCGTGCTCGATGTGGACGCCACGATCGTGGTCACCCACAGCGAAAAAGAGAACGCCGCACCGACGTACAAGCGCACGTTCGGGTACCACCCGATCGGTGTGTGGTGCGACAACACAGGGGAGTTCCTCGCCGCGAGCCTGCGCCC
>NZ_JAALEE010000566.1:25574-26075 GCF_014145265.1 Dietzia sp. CW19
CTACGCCGGGCCATCGCGATCTGCCCAGAGGCTGCGTGGGGGCCGGCATTGAATCCCTCCGGCGACATCCGAGACGGGGCCGAGGTTGCCGAACTGACCGGCTTTCTCAGCCCCAGGATGCTCGCCAAGTGGCCAGACGGAATGCGAGTCATCGTCCGCCGCGAACGGCCCCACCCCGGCGCCCAACTATCGATGTTCGAGGAGATCGACGGGTGGCGCTACCAAGCATTCGTTACCAACACTGCCACCGGTCAGCTGCAGTTCCTCGAGGCCAGGCACCGGGCTCACGCCCGGGTCGAGGACCGGATCCGACACGCCAAAGACACCGGCCTGGGCCGTCTGCCTTCACGCGAGTTCGCCCTCAACCAGGCGTGGCTGGTGGCGGTGATGATCGCCGCAGATCTGGTGGCCTGGACGCGGATGCTGGCCTGCACCGGCGAGGCCGCTGTCCTGGCGTTGTGCGAGCCCAAAGCGATGCGCTACCGCTTCCTGCACGTCGCA
>NZ_JAALEE010000566.1:26085-26346 GCF_014145265.1 Dietzia sp. CW19
CTCGCGGGAGTTCGCTTTAAACCAGGCCTGGCTCGTGGCGGTGATGCTCGCCGCGGATCTGGTGGCCTGGACCCGGATGCTCGCTTGCACCGGCGACGCCGCAGTTCTGGCCTTGTGCGAGCCCAAAGCGCTGCGCTACCGCTTCCTCCACGTGGCAGCCCGGCTGGTCCGAAGCGGCCGACGGCGGCGCGTGAAGATTCCCGAAACGTGGCCCTGGGCGACTGCCATCGTCGCAGTGTTCAACACGATCGCCGCGATCCC
>NZ_JAALEE010000566.1:26356-26734 GCF_014145265.1 Dietzia sp. CW19
TCTCGCCGCGAGCTTGCGCCCGGGCAATGCTGGCTCCAACACCGCTGCCGACCACATCGACGTCCTGGGCCAGGCAATCGCGCAGATCCCCGCGGCTCACCGGCGTGAGGTGCTGATCCGCTCCGACAGCGCCGGCGCCTCCCACGACCTGCTGAACTGGGTCACCGAGCGAAGCCGCGTCCGTGGTCGACGGGTGGAGTACTCGGTCGGATTCTCCATCACTGCCCCGATTCGCCGAGCCATCGCGACCTGCCCCGAGGAAGCATGGGGGCCGGCGCTCAACCCTGGCGGTGATATCCGAGACGGAGCCGAGGTCGCCGAGCTGACCGGGTTCCTCAGCCCAAGGATGCTGGCCAAGTGGCCAGACGGGATGCGGGT
>NZ_JAALEE010000566.1:26744-26891 GCF_014145265.1 Dietzia sp. CW19
TCGCCGGGCCATCGTGACCTGCCCCGAGGCCGCGTGGGGACCAGCGCTCAATCCCTCCGGTGACATCCGGGACGGGGCCGAGGTTGCCGAGCTGACCGGATTTCTCGCTCCCGGGATGCTCGCCAAGTGGCCAGACGGGATGCGGGT
>NZ_JAALEE010000566.1:26901-27551 GCF_014145265.1 Dietzia sp. CW19
CGTTGCGACGGGCCATCGCAACCTGCCCCGAGGAAGCGTGGGGGCCGGCATTGAACCCGTCGGGCGACATTCGCGACGGGGCCGAGGTTGCCGAACTGACCGGATTCCTCGCCCCTGGGCTGCTCGCCAAGTGGCCGGCGGGGATGCGGGTGATCGTCCGCCGCGAGCGGCCCCACCCGGGCGCCCAGCTATCGATGTTCGAGGAGATCGACGGGTGGCGCTACCAGGCGTTTGTCACCAACACCGCCACCGGCCAGCTCCAATTCCTCGAGGCCAGGCACCGGGCTCACGCCCGAGTGGAGGACCGGATCCGACACGCCAAAGACACCGGGCTCGGCCGGCTTCCCTCCCGGGAGTTCGCCCTCAACCAGGCGTGGCTGGTGGCGGTGATGCTCGCCGCTGACCTCGTGGCCTGGACTCGGATGCTGGCCTGTACCGGCGACGCCGCAGTCCTGGCGTTGTGCGAGCCCAAGGCGCTGCGCTACCGCTTCCTCCACGCCGCGGCCCGACTGGCCCGCAGCGGGCGACGACGAAGAGTGAAAATCCCCGAAACGTGGCCCTGGGCGGTCGCTATCGTCGCCGTGTTCAGCACGATCGCCGCGATCCCCAAACCCGCCTGACCTCACCTGCCCGCCCACGACAGCACCACC
>NZ_JAALEE010000566.1:27561-27980 GCF_014145265.1 Dietzia sp. CW19
TCCTGCACGCCCACCCACGAAATGGATCCCGCCGTCACCCGACAGCAGCAATCCTCACGCTCCGTGAATCAGCGGGGCTAGGCGGACTACTTGGCGGTCGACTTTTTCGCAGTTGATTTCTTGGCCGGCTCCTTCTTCGCCGGCTCCTTCTTTGCCGCTGCCTTCTTGGCGGGAATCTTCTTCGCCGCCGTCTTCTTGGCCGGATTCTTCTTCGCCGAGCTTGACTGCTCTTCTTGACCGACGACTTCTTCGCGGAGCCGGAGTTCTCGTCGTCTTCGTCGTCGTCTTCGTCGTCGCTGGCGGCTGCGTCGCCGCCGCGGTCCTTCACACTCGCCCGCAGGGCGGCAAGCAGGTCGGCGACCTCGTCATCACCGTCGTCGTCGCTCGCCTCTTTGTTTGGGACGCCTTTCTGAAAGCGC
>NZ_JAALEE010000566.1:27990-36393 GCF_014145265.1 Dietzia sp. CW19
CCTAAGAGGCCCTCGGCCAGGGTTCCGAACAATTGGTTGCGGATACAGACATGGCCGGGTGTTGGCCTGCGTTAATACGCGTCGCCCGTCTCTATGACGAACTGCTCAACTGCGGCGGCAAGGGCCTGGTTCGCGCTGCACCGCCAGCACGGTGAGCTCGTCTCCGCGCTTCCAAAGACCTTGCCGCCACGGCTCTTGCGCCCGCCTACTGGTCAATCCATACGGCGTCCGGGCGATCAGAGTGCAGGCGGAGTGAGCCGCGGACACAAGCGAACATCACCCTTGACCAATACCCCTACGGGGTATAGGTTCATTGGTGTTCGGATTGATCCGAGCCATCGGATGTCTCAACGAACTACACCCGTCAACGGAAGGAGCCGTCATGGCTACCAGCACCAAGGAGTACACCGTCCAGGGCATGACCTGCGGACACTGTGAGTCGTCGGTCAAGGAGGAAGTCGGCGAAATCGCGGGCGTCTCCATGGTGGAGGCCTCGAGCAAGACCGGAACGGTGTCGGTCTCCGGCGAGGGCTTCACCGACGAGCAGGTCGTCGCCGCCGTCAAGGAAGCCGGCTACACCGTCACCTCTTGACGCGAAGCGATCTCGCCAGCCCCAGCAGCTGGCGAGATCCCTGGCCCCGAGCACACCACCCGTTCACCGTGAAGGATTGATCCTCGATGACCCAGACTCAACCCTCCCAGATGCACCCCGCGGTGGATCTGATCGACATAGATCTGGGCGTCACGGGCATGACCTGCACTTCGTGCTCGGGGCGGGTCGAGCGCAAGCTCAACAAGCTCGACGGGGTGGACGCCACGGTCAACTTCGCCACCGAGTCCGCGTCCATCTCCTTCGACCCGAGCAAGGTCGACACGGACGCGCTCATCGAGACCGTGCGCGGTGCGGGATACGACGCGTTCACGATGAAGAATGACGACGACCAGGCTGTGGACGCAACTTCCGCAGGTGGCGGCGCCGGTCCCCGAGACCAGATCGAGGAGGCCAGGGAACGCGAGACCGCAGACCTCAAACACCGTCTGATTGTCTCGGCTGCACTCACGGTCCCGGTGGTCTTGCTGAGCATGATCCCGGCACTGCAGTTCACCAATTGGCAGTGGGCCGTGCTGACCATGGTCACCCCCATCTTCTTCTGGGGAGGCGCACCCTTCCACAAGGCCACCCTCGCCAACCTGCGGCACGGCTCGTTCACCATGGACACCCTGGTCTCCATGGGCACGGCGGCCGCCTACCTCTGGTCACTGTGGGCACTGTTCCTCGGCAACGCCGGCATGCCCGGCATGACCATGGAAGTGCATCTGCTGCCCACAAACTCCACGATGGACGAGATCTATCTGGAGACCGCCGCCGTGGTGATCTCCTTCCTGCTGCTGGGCCGCTGGTTTGAAACCAAGGCCAAGGGGCAGTCCTCCGCCGCACTCAAGGCGCTCCTCGACATGGGAGCCAAGGACGCCGCCGTCCTCCGCGACGGCGTCGAGGTCCGCATCCCCGTGGGTCAGTTGAAGGTCGGCGACATCGTCGTGGTGCGCCCGGGCGAAAAGATCGCCACCGACGGTCGCGTCACCGAGGGTTCGTCCGCGATCGACGAGTCCATGCTCACCGGCGAATCCGTCCCGGTTGAGGTCACGTCCGGCTCCACGGTGACCGGCGCAACCATGAACACCTCGGGAAGACTGCTGATCGAGGTCACCCGCACCGGCGAGAACACCACACTGTCCCAGATGGCCAAGCTGGTCACCGAGGCGCAGTCCAAGAAGGCCCCGGTCCAACGACTGGTCGACCGCATCTCGCAGGTCTTCGTGCCCATCGTGATCGTCATCGCGATCATCACCCTGCTCGTGCACTTGTTTGTGGTGGGAGCGGGACTGGCCACCGCGTTCACCGCCGCCGTGGCCGTGCTCATCATCGCCTGCCCGTGCGCACTGGGCCTGGCCACTCCCACCGCACTCCTGGTCGGTACCGGCCGCGGCGCCCAGATGGGACTGCTCATCAAGGGGCCCGAGGTCCTAGAGTCCACCCGGCGCGTCGACACCATCGTCATGGACAAGACCGGCACCGTCACCTCCGGAGTGATGTCCGTCAGCCAGGTCACCACTGCCGCCGGATTCGACCGGACGGATCTGCTGGTCAAGGCCGCTGCGGTGGAGGCCGCGTCCGAGCACCCGATCGCCCAGGCCATCGCCCGCGAGGGTGCAAAGAGTCTGGCGGGCGAGGGCCCCGTGGCCGACAGGGAGGCCGGATCCGCCATTCTGCCGGAGGTCACCGGGTTCACCAATACTGCAGGCCGTGGCGTCACGGGCACCGTCGACGGTGCCGTGGTGACCATTGGTCGCCCTGAGGGCTCCCTGCCGGCGGACCTGCGGACCGCGTTCGACGATGCCCAGAAGCAGGGCGGCACCCCTGTGGTCGCCCAGATCGACGGCACCGTCGCGGGCGTGATCACCGTCCGCGACACCGTCAAGCCCACCTCCGCCGAGGCGGTAGCCGGACTCAAAGCTCTCGGATTGACCCCGTGGCTACTCACCGGCGACAACGCCGGAGCCGCACGTGTCGTGGCCAGCGAGGTCGGCATTGATCCGGCCAACGTGATCGCCGAGGTCATGCCCCACGACAAGGTCGCCCAGATCGAGAAACTGCAGGCCAAGGGCAAGAACGTCGCCATGGTCGGCGACGGCGTCAACGACGCGGCAGCTCTCGCCCGGGCCGAGCTCGGACTGGCGATGGGCGCCGGCACGGACGTGGCGATCGAAGCCTCCGACATCACTCTGATGAACGACGACCTGCGATCCGCCGTGGACGCGATCAGGCTGTCACGCCGGACCCTGGGCACCATCAAGGGCAACCTATTCTGGGCGTTCGCCTACAACGTCGCACTGATCCCCGTCGCTGCGATCGGACTGCTCAATCCCATGCTCGCAGGCGTCGCAATGGCGTTCTCGAGTGTGTTCGTGGTGACCAACTCCCTACGCCTGCGCGGGTTCACCTCAAGCCACGCGACCCCCAACCACGACCAGACCAGGAGCCAGCAATGACGGATACCCCGGACCTCGCCATCGACCCTGCAGCCGAGCACGATGCCGAAGCCGCTGGCTGCGAGACCCACAGTCACCACGGCTACATGAAGGAAAAGGACCGCTACAAGGCCCGGCTCAAGCGGATCGAGGGCCAGGTGCGGGGCATCCACCGCATGATCGATGAGGAGCAGTACTGCATCGACATCCTCACCCAGGTCAGCGCCATCAATTCCGCACTGCGCAACGTCGCCCTCGGCCTGCTCGACGACCACATGCGCCACTGCGTCGCCGACGCAGTGAACGAGTCCGACGAGGCCGCAGAGATCAAATTCAAGGAAGTGGCCGACGCCATCGCCCGCTTCTCCCGCTAAGCGGGGGCGGGTAGGTGCATGGGAGGCCCCGGCAAGGTCGCGAGCAGGATGCTTCGCGGATGTAGCCGAGCCCCGAAATTCGGTGAACACGCCTCACCAACATACCCCGTTGGGGTATAGTTTGCGGGTGGGAAAGCCAATGAACTCGCACGGCAGAAACCAGGAGAGAACATGACATCTGATCGAATTCAGGATCCGGTCGACGCCGCCGGTTAGCTCGACGAACTCGCGGGCCCTATCCCGGGCTGGCAACCCGGTTGTTCCAATCGTCCCAGGCCATCACCGCAGGTCGTCACCGAAAAAGCCTTCGGGTTCGAGCAATGTGGCTACGGAGTCGGGCCAAAGGCAGCTCACCCTGGCCCACGCCCTTGGGCGCCCGAAAGACCAGCAGCGGCGGAGGGTGCTTCCATCGTTCCGAGCGCCCTAGAAGGGAGCCGCCATCATCGTGGCGCCAGCCCGAACCACTCCCCTGACGAACATCTTGAGCAAACCTTCACACAATCTCCACCACAATCCGCTGGCTCACCCACGATCCTGACTGTCGGCCGGACCCCAGAACGCCAGGACGTGCGTCATCACCGACGGGAACGGCGATCCTGGGATGGGCGGTGTCACGAACGTGGTCGGCCGAGCACAGATGTCAGCACGATTCGATACCCTGCGGCGGTATCGGCTCGTGGCCCGGAGCAACTGCTACTTGGCCCCACGGGAAGAGATGTCCATGACCCCTAGAACACATCATGCGCTAGGGCTCACCGCTGTCAGGGAATCATGTTCTTGCTGTTTCACTCCCTCGAAACTCCTGCATATCGAAGCTGCCGGACGCATGCCGCTCGAAGATCACGCCAACCAGGTGGCAATGGACAAGACGGAAGGGACCAAATGAATCAGTCGCACGATCATCATGACCACGCCCACAGTCACGGATCCGGCGGAGCCGCGGCCGGGCACCTCAACGAGCGAGACACGGCGGTAGCTGAGCACCATCACCCGGACGGGCCCCAGGAGACGACGGGCCACGCCCATGCGGGGCAGCATCACGCTGGCCATGAAGACCATGGCGGTCATGCCGGGCACGGAGACCATGTCGGGCAGTTCCGACGTTTGTTCTGGATCATGCTCGTCTTGGCGGTGCCGGTGGTCGGCTTCAACGAGATGTTCGCCGACCTCATCGGTTACCAGCTGCCCGACGCCGGATGGGTGTGGTGGGTCTCCCCCATCCTGGGCACAGTGATCTACCTCTGGGGCGGCCGGCCGTTCCTGACCGGCGCTCTCTCCGAGGTCCGCGCTCGTCAACCCGGCATGATGCTGCTCATCGGCTTGGCGATCACCGTGGCGTTCATCGCCTCCTGGGGCGCAAGCCTGAGCTTGTTGGATCATGAGCTGAACTTCTGGTGGGAACTGGCGCTGCTGGTAGTCATCATGCTGCTGGGCCACTGGATCGAGATGCGCTCCCTGGCGCAAACCACCTCTGCACTCGACTCCCTGGCGGCACTGCTACCCGATGAGGCCGAGAAGGTCGACGGCGACGACGTGGTCACCGTCGCACCGGCCGATCTGGCGGTCGGCGACGTCGTGATTGTCCGCCCCGGTGCTTCTGTGCCCGCCGACGGCAAGATTATCGACGGCTCGGCCAGCATGGACGAATCCATGGTCACCGGCGAGTCCAAGGCGGTCCGCCGTGAGATCGGCGAGCAAGTGGTCGCCGGCACGGTGGCCACCGACTCCGGCTTGCGCGTCGAAGTCTCCGCAATCGGTGACGACACTGCCCTGGCCGGAATTCAGAAGCTGGTGGCCGACGCGCAGGCATCCTCCTCGCGTGCCCAGCGCATCGCCGACACCGCGGCCGGCTGGTTGTTCTGGTTCGCCCTCGCATCGGCGGCGATCACCGCTGTCATCTGGAGTGTTCTGGGGATGCCGGATGCGGCGGTGGTGCGCACGATCACCGTGCTGGTGATCGCCTGCCCGCACGCCCTGGGATTGGCGATCCCGCTGGTGGTCTCGATCGCCACCGAACGCGCCGCCCGCGGCGGCGTACTGATCAAGGACCGCCTCGCGCTCGAATCGATGCGCACCGTCGACGCCGTCCTGTTCGACAAGACCGGCACCCTGACCAAGGGCGAACCCACCGTCACCGGAATCGAACCGATCGAGGGACACACCCAAGACGAGGTACTCGCCCTCGCCGCGGCGGCCGAGAGCGACAGCGAGCACCCGCTCGCCAGAGCCGTGGTCGGGGCCGCAAGGGCCCGCGAACTGACCGTGGCGAAGGCGACCGACTTCTCCTCCTCGCCAGCTGTGGGCGTGAAGGCCACGGTGGAGGGCACCGTGGTCGAGGTCGGCGGCCCCTATCTCCTCGACCAGCACGATCGCGACGAACTCCCCGTCGCCGATCAGTGGCGTACCGAGGGCGCGATCATCCTGCACGTCCTCGCCGAGGGCCGGGTGATCGGCGCGCTGCGGTTGGCCGATGAGATCCGGCCCGAGTCCCGTGACGCCGTCGACGCGCTCCATGCTGCCGGTGCGCAGGTCGTCATGATCACCGGCGATGCTCAGGCCGTCGCTGACACCGTCGCCGCCGAGCTCGGCATCGACCGGGTCTTCGCCGGGGTCCGGCCAGAAGACAAGGCCGCCAAGGTCGCCCAACTCCAGCACGAAGGCAAGAAGGTCGCCATGGTCGGCGACGGGGTCAACGACGCGCCCGCACTGGCCCAAGCCGATGTGGGCATCGCCATCGGCGCCGGGACCGACGTGGCGATCGGCTCCGCCGGCGTCATCCTGGCCTCATCGGATCCCCGCTCTGTGCTCTCGGTCATCGAACTCTCCCGGGCGAGCTACCGCAAGATGAAGCAGAACCTGTGGTGGGCCGCCGGCTACAACCTTGCCGCCGTGCCTCTCGCCGCCGGCGTGTTGGCTCCGATCGGATTCGTGCTGCCCATGAGCGTCGGCGCCATCCTCATGTCGCTGTCAACAGTCGTTGTTGCCCTCAACGCCCAGCTGCTGCGGCGCCTCGACCTGAGCCCAGAATCCGTCACAAGAGCGATGGAGCGAGGATAACCACCATGACAACCACCGACACCTCTCGGCGACGAGTCGCATCCGCGTTCCTTGCTGCCGCCGCGTTGACTCTCGCCGGCTGCTCGACCGGACCGTCAGGCAACGCGTCGACAGAACCACCCGTCACCTCGTTGGAGTCCTACGATCTCGCCGGCCTCGAGGCACCCCAGATCATCAACACGCTCGACACCATGCCGGTGGCCGACAGGCCGAACGATCTGATCGCCTCGGTGCAGCCGACTGAGCTCGTCTTGACCAGTGGCGATGAGAGCCTCGAGACGATTCCTATTCCAGAGGACCAGTTCTATCTGTCAGTGGCTCCGTATTACACGAGCACCCACCCCTGCCGATTCCACAGCCTGACCACTTGCCTCGGCGAGATCGCCAACGAACAGGTGCACGTCACAGTCACCGATAACGCCTCCGGTGACACCCTCATCGACGAACCGCGCATCACCTACGACAACGGCTTTCTCGGGCTCTGGCTACCGCGAGGCATCACGGCCACGCTCACCATCGACCACGACGGCAGAACGGCCACCGCTCCGATCTCCACGGGCGACGATGACCTCACCTGCCTGACCACTATGCAACTCGCCTGACATCCCCACTCGCGCCGATATCGCCACCGACGCGGCCACCCACCGGCAGGAAGGTAGTGCGGTCAGCATGGACCACAGCACACAGTCCCAAGACAAGCTCACTCTCACCGGATCCGTCGCGCTGGGAACCGGGGTAATGATCGGAGCCGGCATCTTCGCCCTCGTGGGCCAGGTCGCGGAATTGGCCGGCGGCTGGGTGCCGTGGGCGTTCCTCGCCGGCGCGGTGGTAGTGGCGTTCAGTTCCTACTCCTACATCCGGTACTCGGCCATCAACCCGTCCTCGGGCGGGATCGCGATGCTGCTCAAAGCCGCCTACGGGCCCGGGGTGGCGGCCGGCACGTTCTCCCTGTTCATGTACGTGTCGATGATCCTCGCCGAGTCCCTGCTGGGGCGGACCTTCGGCACCTACGTGCTGCGGCCGTTCGGCATGCAGGACTCCTCCCTGTGGGTGCCGGTGCTGGCAGTGCTCGCCATCGCCGCCGCCGCGCTGGTCAACCTGGTGGGCAACCAGTGGGTCGAGCGGTCAGCCACCGCTACCGCGGCGCTCAAGATCGTGGGCATCGCTGTGCTGGCGATCGCCGGCATCCTGGCCGCGGGCGTGTCCTCGCTGGACCGACTGTTCACCGTCGCCGAACGCACCCCACCGGAGCACGGCTGGATGGGCTTTCTGGCCGGGGTGACCCTGTGCATCCTGGCCTACAAGGGCTTCACCACGATCACCAACCAGGGCGCGGACCTACGGGACCCGGAGCGCAACATCGGCCGCTCCATCATGATCTCCATCGCCCTGTGCACCGTCCTCTACCTGTTGATCACCGTCGCAGTAACCGCCAGCCTGACCGTTCCGCAGATCATCGGGGCCCGCGACTACGCCCTCGCCGAGGCTGCCAAGCCGATGTTCGGATCCTGGGGCGTCACGCTGACCGTGATCATCGCGGTGGTGGCGACGCTGTCAGGACTCATCGCGAGCTTGTTCTCTGTCTCCAAGCTCTACGACATGCTCCGCGACATGGGCCAGGTGCCGGGACTACCCGGGGCCGGCGGACACCAGTCGCTCTACATCACAGCCGGCCTGGCGATCCTCATGGCAGCCTTCTTCGACCTGTCACAGATCGCCTCCCTGGGGGCGATCTTGTACCTGGCAATGGACATCGCCATCCACTACGGGATCGTCCGACGCCTCAAGGACGACGTCAATGCCAAGGCGTGGATCCCGTGGGTCGCGATCGTCCTCGACGTCGCAGTGCTCGTACCCTTCCTCCTGCTCAAGGCGCAGTCCGACCCACTCACGCTGGGCATCACCGCGATCGTGGCCCTAGTGGGTATCTCCGTTAGTGCGT
>NZ_JAALEE010000089.1:0-1711 GCF_014145265.1 Dietzia sp. CW19
CCACCTGGAACTCGAGCTCCCCGGCGTCGCCGAGGCGATGCGCGCCCGCGGGCTGGCCTCGACCCCCACCGCCGCCATGAGCCGCGGCCTGGCGGGCTTCTCCGGACGTACCCTGGTGGCGAACCTCCCGGGCTCTTCGGGCGGGGTGCGCGACGGACTGGCGGTACTCGACGAGTTGTTGGACCACCTGCTCGCCGTCCACGCCCACGGTGGCGGGCACTGACCGTCCCCGCCCGCAGCCGCCCGGGACCGAACCGCGAGGAGGAACCGACCATGACCGTCCGCAGTCCACTCGTGCAGATCACCGAGACCGCGATCGACCCCCGTGAGGTCGAGAAGGCCGTCTGGAGCACCGCCGACGGCGCCATGGTCACGTTCTCCGGGGTGGTGCGCGACCACGACCACGGTCGCGACGTGCTCGACATCGAGTACTCGGCCCACCCCACGGCGCAGGACGTCCTCGAACGGCTCTGCGACGAGGTGGCGACCGAACACACCTCGCCCGACCTAGAGAAGGGCGGACCGCTCGACCCGCGGCGCTCCGTCCGCATCGGCGCGGTGCACCGGGTGGGGGTGCTGCCGGTGGGTGAGGTCGCCGTGGTGGTGGTGGCCGTGGCGCCGCACCGGGCCGAGGCCTTTGCCGCCTGCTCGGAGCTCATCGAACGACTCAAGCGCGGGGTGCCCATCTGGAAGCGGCAGCGCTTCACCGACGGCGTCTCGGAGTGGGTGGGCGTCGGCGACTGCTGAGTCGATCAGGCTGGCCGTCTGCGGGATCCGGGCCATTGGTGACCCGGCGGGTTGACGAGTGTGCCGTCGTCGGCGATGGTGCGATCCGCGTAGGCGTTCCACTCGCGTTCCCGGATGGCGTCACGAGCACGGGCCAGGGGGCCCTTGGGTCTGGTGCGGTGTTCGTGCCCGGTGTCGGTGATGATGACGAGATCACCCAACGGCCCGGACCGGTAGGCGTTGGTCCCGAACGTCTTCTCCCGGTGGTGTTTCCGACACAGGCAGACGAGGTTCCACTCGGTGGTCGGCCCGCCGAGTTCAGGGTCCTTCTTGTTGAACGCGAGCACATGGTCCACGTCGCAGTCCTTGGCGGGAACCGAGCACCCCGGGTGCCGGCAGGTGCCGTCGCGCAACCGGATGCGCTCGGCCATCGCCGGGGTGATCACGTAGCGCAGGGCGTGTTCCGGGGAGTCGAGCACGCCCGGGGCAGGGTCGATGAGCTCGAACCGCACGCTCGCGTCGTCCCCCTCGAGCAGTTCCGTGCAGAGCCACTCGAAGCTGCTGTACGCGCCGTGGACGAACTCGACACGGTTGGGCAGGCCCCGGGCCGCGGAGGCGATCACGCTGATGCGGATCGGCTGACCGGCCCGCGCGGCGTTGCCCAGTGTGGGCCGGGGCAGGTCCGCGCCGACCCTGACGTCGCCGAGTTCGATGCCGTCGTGCTCGATACCGTCGTGCTCGGACGCGCGGGCAGCGGCGGAGGCGGTATCGGCCGCGGACCGGCCCGCATCAGACGGGTAGACGGCGAGCGCGGCGAGGGCGTCGGCGCGGAGCTGGTCCATGGGACGATCCAACCCGTCCGCCGAGGCGGCCGACGCGTCGGTGTCGATGCGACGCCGAAGGAGTTCGGCATCGGCAGCGGTGAGCCTGGCCCACATCGTGGCCATGCCGTTCCGTGCCCCGCGGAATCGGACCGAGCGGGTAA
>NZ_JAALEE010000090.1:0-5846 GCF_014145265.1 Dietzia sp. CW19
GGGCGGCCCCGTGGGGCCCTCGATCCGGGTGCCGAGCGCGGTGAGCGCCCCGATCATCAGGTCGGTGTCCCGGCTGCGCAACGTCCCGCTCAGCCGGGCGGGGGCGTCGGCCAGCGCGGCCAGGACCAGGGCGCGGTTGGTCAGCGACTTGGACCCGGGTACGGGGACGACGGCCTCCACGGGAGTGCCGGCGACGGGGGCGTTCCAATGACTCACCTGGTCATTGTCGCGCATCGACCCCGATCCCGCCCGGTCCGGGTGGGAGGATGGACCGCATGTGTGGACGGTTCTCCCTCTCCTCGGATCCGGCGCGACTCGCCGTGGAGCTCGATGCCGTCGACGAGGCGTCCTCGCCGCCACCGGGGTTGTGGCCCGACCGGGGCCCGGTCTCCCCGAGGTTCAACATCGCGCCCACCACCACCGTCCCCGCCCTCGTCCTGGACGCCCCGCGCGAACGCCTCGACGATCCCGCCGGCCCCCGACGGATCCTGCGTGCCATGCGCTGGGGCCTGGTGCCGTCCTGGGCCAGGGACCCGGGCAGGCTGCCCACCCTGTTCAACGCGCGGGTCGAGACGGCGTTCGAGAAGCCCTCCTTCCGTACCGCCGTCGCGCGGCGCCACTGCGTGGTCCCGATGGACGGCTGGTACGAGTGGGTCCCGGGGGAGCCGGCGACGCCCGGCGGCAGGGCGGGCCCCAAGCAGCCGTTCCACATGAGCCTGCCCGGCGACGAGGGGCTGCTCATGGCGGGGCTGTGGGAGGCCCGGCGTGACCCCGGCGACCAGACCGTCACGCAGTTGTCGTGCACGATCCTCACCACCGAGGCGCTCGGACCGCTGCGCCGCGTCCACGACCGCATGCCGCTCGTGGTGCACCCGTCCGTGGTCTCCGACTGGCTCGACCCCTCCGTGATCGGTGACCCGAGGGCCCTGGTCGACGGCGCGGGCGGCGACCTGGGGCAGTGGGCCGACTCGGTGGAGATCAGGCCGGTCTCACGCGCGGTCTCCAACGTCAGGAACGAGGGCCCGGAACTGGTCCGGCCGGTGGACCCGTCCGCCGGGATGCTCTTCTAGCACGGCGTCACCGGGCGGCGATCGACGCCGCCGTGGCTCCCGTGAGGCCGACGAGGTCCGCGGGTGCCAGTTCGATCTCCCACCCCCGACGGCCGGCGCTGCACAGGATCGTGGGGTGATCCCACGCGGAGCTGTCGACCACGGTCGCCAGCGACCTCTTCTGCCCGAGGGGGGACACTCCGCCGACCACGTACCCGGTGGCCTTCTCCGCGACGTCGACGGGGGCGAGCGAGGCCTTCCCGGAGGACAGCGCGGCGGCCGCCGCCTTGAGGTCGAGCATCGCCGTGACCGGCAGGACCGCGACAGCCAGCGGGATCCGGGTGCCCGCCGGGGGGCGGGCGGTGGCGAGCACCAGGGTCTTGAACACCCTGGCGGCGTCGATCCCGAGTCGCTCGCCCATGACGCGGGCGGCCTCGTCGCCGAACGCGCCGTTTCCCGCGTCGTAGGTGTGCACCTCGTGGTCGACCCCGGCGGACCGGAGTGCGGCGATGGCGGGGGTCGCCGCCGAGTCGGACTTCCCGTGTCCCGTGCGCTTACGGCTCATCCTGCCCAGCCTAGTGACGGCACCGGCCGGAATAGCGTGACCGTGGACGGCGTTGAGGAGAGCAGGTACCCGGGACTGTCCCCGGGATCGGGAGAGGAGGGTGCGATGCGGACCGCGGTCCTCGACGCCCCCGGCGTGCGGATAGACTCCGGGTCATCGACAGGTGAGGAGTACCGGTTGCCGACCGAGTTGCAGCCCGACGAGTCCGACCAACGCGCCGAACAGTTCGAGGAGTTGGCCATGCCGCTCCTCGATCAGTTGTACGGTGCCGCGCTGCGGATGACCCGCAACCCGGCCGATGCGGAGGACCTGGTGCAGGAGGCGTACGCGAAGGCGTACGCGGGTTTCCACTCCTTCAAGCCCGGGACCAACTTCCGGGCCTGGATGCACCGCATCCTCACCAACGCGTACATCAACCACTACCGCAAGCGGCAGCGCCAACCCGCCCAGTATCCGACCGAGGAGATCACGGACTGGCAGCTGGCGGCGGCGGCGGAGCACACCTCCACCGGCCTGCGCTCGGCGGAGGTCGAGGCGATGGAACTGCTGCCGGACGACGAGATCCGGTCCGCGCTCGCCCAGCTCCCCGAGGAGTTCCGGATGGCCGTGTACTACGCGGACGTCCAGGACCTGCCGTACAAGGAGATCGCCGAGATCATGGACACCCCGTTGGGGACCGTGATGTCACGCCTCCACCGAGGACGCAAGCAGCTCCGCGAGCTGCTCCGGGACGTGGCGACCGAGCGTGGCTTCGGTCGTGACAGGACGGAGGGCGCGAAGTGACGAGGGAACACGACCCGCGGCTCGACCAGATCGACTGTGAGGCCGCCCGGCGCGACCTGTCCCTGCTGGTGGACCTCGAGTGCGACGACGCCTGTCGTTCGAGGCTCGAGCATCACCTCGCCGGGTGTCCGCCCTGCCGTGAACTCTTCCTCTCGGAGCGGCGGCTCAAGGCCAAGTTGTCCCGCTCGTGTTGCGAGAAGGCGCCGTCGGGGTTGAGGGAACGACTCATGGTGGAGATCCGACGCACCACGGTCACCACGACCGATTCCGACGGGACGACGGTGGTGCACCGGACCACGACCGTCCACCGGCGGGACCCGCACTGACCTCACCGGAGACGAGGCGAGGGGCGGACACCGACACGGTGTCCGCCCCTCGCTCGGTTCTGATGGTCCGGACTCAGCTGTTCGGACGCTTGCCGTGGTTGGCGTTCTTCTTGCGGCGATCCCGCCTCTTGCGGCCACGCTTGCCCATGGTCGCCTCCTTTCGTCGGTGTACAAGTCTCCCATGAGAACCCCCGTGTGGTTGCATTGAGGAGTCCGGGGGCCGCCGCGTGAGGAAAGCAGAGGAACATCCGAATGACTGAACAGGTCCGTGCCGAGATGGTCGCGAATGTCATGGAGGTCGTCGCAGCCGTCGGCACCGAGGTCGCCGAGGGGGACACGATCGTGCTCCTCGAGTCCATGAAGATGGAGATCCCGGTGTTGTGCGAGACGGCCGGCACCGTCACCGAGGTGGCCGTCGCCCCCGGCGACGTCATCCAGGCCGGAGACCTCATCGCCGTCATCGGCTGACGATCGACCGTCACGACGAAGGCCGGTTCCCCTCCCACGCGGGAGGGGAACCGGCCTTCGTCGTTCTCGTGGGGTCGGGCGTCCGTTCAGGTCGCCGACCGGACCGCGTACCGTGGGATCGCGGTCACCAGAATGCGGTGATCAGGTGGCGGTGATCAGACCGCGGTGCGGGTGCGGGCGCGGCGACGCTTGAGCGCGCGACGCTCGTCCTCGCTCATGCCGCCCCAGACGCCCGCGTCCTGGCCGGACTCGAGGGCCCAGGCCAGGCACTCGGAGGTGACGGGGCAACGGTTACAGACGATCTTCGCCTCGGCGATCTGCGCGAGGGCGGGTCCGGAATTGCCGACGGGGAAGAACAGCTCGGGATCCTCGTCGCGGCAGATGGCCTTGTGGCGCCAGTCCATGGGAACTCCTTACGGTTACGAGACCGTTATCGGGTCAACCGGACACGGGAAGACGCCGCCGACGCGCCGATCTGCGAGGATCGGCACGCGGACGTACGCGCTGTGTCACATCCGGTGATGTGGTGGGGGTGTACCCGTTCCGAGGGCTCGCTCCGTGAGGAGCAGCTCCCGGTTAAGGCAAGGCAAACAATGTGCGTCTGCGCTGTTACGAATGATGGTGCCACGATTCCATGACAAGTCAACCCTCTCCCGCCGCGATGTGGCAAAGGTCACCCCGGTTGTCAAATCGAACCGAAATCGCACGCCAGAGGCTGTAATGGGTTAATCGGAGTCCAGTCCGCAAGGGTGGTGCGGGCCCGGCCGTCACCGCGACATACCCTGTGGAGGTGAACGTGAGCCGACCTGACGACCACCGCCCCCCGCCGGATCGCCTCGATCCCCGCACCGCGATCCCCACGCCCGTGCGCCTGGCCGGGTGGATCTCCTCCGCGCAGGGCCTCATCGGCGTCGGGGTGGCCGTGGCCCTCGCCATCCGGGCGGCCGGAGGCCATCGCGAGGAGACCGTCGTCATCAGTGGCTACGGCACCGCGGTGTGGTTCGCGATCCTCGGGGGCGGCCTTCTCGCGGCCGGTGTGGGCCTGTTGCGGGGTCGACGGTGGGGCCGTGGACTCGTGGTGATCGCGGAGTTGTTGTTGCTGTTCGTGGCCTGGTACGTGGGGGTGGGATCGGACCAGTACCTCGCCGGTCTGATCCTCGCCGTGGTCTGCGCTGTCGCGCTGGTGTCGCTGTTCCGCAGGGACGCGATCGAGTGGTACGCCGTCTGACCCTGCCGACCCGCACGGCTCCCGTATCCACCCCGGGGGGTCAGGCGACGAGCTTGTACGCGCGGATCTCTCCCGCGTGGCGTTCGTACAGGATGTCGCCGATCTGGGCGAGCCCCGTCACGCCCGGTCCCGGTGCCGCCTGCCCGGCCAGGCGACGGACCTCGCGCCCGGTGTCGTGGTCCAGGAGCGCGAGCCCGTCGGCGACCGGCACCAGCACCCACTCGCCCGTCGAATGGGCCGCGGGGTCGGCGGACCAGCCCCCGGTCAGTCCGGGGCCCGTCGACCCGCCCAGGGTCCACGAGTATCTCCCGGACGGCCCGTCGAAGGCGTGCGTGGAACGTCCGTCGAACCATCTCACCTGAGCGCTGTCGCCCGAGACGGACTCGTGCGAGGGCGGCACGGCCGGCTCACCCTCCAGAGCGAGCACGGTCGAGTGTTCGGTGGGGGAGGTGAACCACTCGACGGTCCAGTCGGGGCCCTGGTTCCGGAGCGCCAGGACCCCCTGCTCGGTCACCTCGATGATCCACAGACCGTCGGCACCGGTCGGGTCCGAGGCGATCTCCTCGGGGGCGCGATTGTCCTCGGGGACGGTCTTCGAGATCGTCAGCCTGACGGAGTCCTCGCCGGGGCAGCGCTCCGTCACGGCGAAGCGCTCGTCGGTGAGATCCGCGGTCACGAGGGTGCACCCGGTGCGGGGTTGCATCCCGGCCTCCTGCGGAGCCTCCACGGCCCCGTACTCGACCGTCCGGACCAGGTCGTCGCGCCAGATCTCGAGGCGGTCCGGGCTGAACGCCAGGACGTGCTTCCACGAGCCGGTGAGTTCCATCGAGTCCGGATACACACTCTGTCTGGTGCTCGCGTACTCCTGGCGGGTCGGGTCGAGGGACGTCACGTCACTGCACCCGGAGGCGCCGTCGAACGCGGCGACGAGTCGATCGGCGTAGAACGCTCCGGCACAGAACCGCCCCGCGTGCGTGTAGGACCAGCTCTCCTCCCCGGAACCCGCGTCCCGGCCGACCAGCACCCCGTCCGGGGAGACGGTGACGAGGTTGCCCTTGGTGGTGAGCGGGGGGCCGGTCCCGGCGGAGCCGTGCATCCAGAGCGGTTGGAGCGACGTGGGGGGATCGGTGGCCGGGCCGTACTCGGGCTGCTCCGCGTCCGCGGCACGCAGCTCAGACCCGGTCGCGCTCCCGGACAGCAGCACGGCGACCGCCGCCAGCACCATGACGACGGCGATCACCGCGGCGGTGACCAGATCTCGTCGCGTCCGGCGTTCGGGGGGGACGTCGACGAACGGCAGACGGCGTCCGGACCCGCTCCTGAGTGTGCGCACGTGCCTTCCAGGGGGTGGGGGTCGGGTCAGTCCCGACCGGTGGAGTCGGACGAAGACGAGGGGCGCCGCCGCCGACGCCGACGCCGCGGGGCGC
>NZ_JAALEE010000091.1:0-1892 GCF_014145265.1 Dietzia sp. CW19
GCGCACCCGCCCCCGGGCGCGGTCGGCGTCACGCGACCCCCTCCCGCCCGCTGGGCTCGCGGATCGCCCGCACCCTCGCCGCTCTGGCATCCGTGTTCTGCCTCCTGGTGACCGGCGTGGGCTGGTCGCTGTTCAACGGTCTGAGCTCCGACCTGTCCTCCGCCGGAGGTCTCGACGTGGGGGACGGCGGGCTCGACGGCGCCGTCGACATCCTCCTGGTGGGGACGGACAACCGCACCGACGCCCAGGGCAACGCGCTCAGCCAGGAGGAACTCGCCACCGTCCGGACCGGCGAGGACGAGGGCGAGAACACGGACACGATCCTGCTCATCCGGATCCCGGAGGACGGGAGCTCGGCCACCGCGATCTCGGTCCCCCGGGACGTCTACGTGGAGACCCGGGACATCGGGGGCAGCAAGATCAACGGTGTCTACGCCGGATACAAGCAGACGTACCTCGACGAGGCCGTGGCGAACGACCCCGACGGTGCGCTCACCGAGCAGGCCCAACGCGACGCCGTCCAGGCCGGCCGCAACGGGCTGATCAACACCGTCCGCGATCTCACCGGCGTGCAGGCCGACCACTACGCCGAGATCGGGTTGCTGGGATTCGTCCTGCTCACCGACGCCGTCGGTGGCGTGCCGGTGTGCCTGAACGAGGACGTCGACGAACCGCTGTCCGGCGCGAACTTCCGGGCCGGGGTCCAGACCGTGTCCGGCTCCGACGCCCTGAGCTTCGTGCGTCAGCGGCACGACCTGCCCGCGGGCGACCTCGACCGGATCGTCCGCCAGCAGGCGTTCATGTCCCAGCTGGTCAAGAAGACCCTGTCCGCCGGCACCCTCGCGGACCCGACGAAGCTCGGAGCGCTCGTCGACGCGGCCCGACGGTCGTTCGTCATCGACGAGAACTGGGACTTCGTGGACTTCGCGATGAAGCTCCAGGACATCAGCGGCGGGAACGTGCGGTTCGAGACCATCCCGGTCACGAGCATCGACTCCTTCACCGAATGGGGCGAGTCCATCGTCACCGTCGACCCCGACCAGGTCGCGGAGTTCGTCGGCGGATTCGCCAGTACCGACGACGTGGAGGAGGAACAGGAGCAGACCGGCACCCCGGGGGTGGACCCCGCCGCCGTGACCGTCTCGGTGGTCAACACCACCGCGATCGACGGTCTGGCGGCCCGGGTCTCCGGTTCCCTGTCCGAACTCGGGTATGCCGTCGGGGACCTGCTCACCGATCCGGCAGCGGCGTACACCTCCCACGTCGCCGCCGGTTCGGCCGACGACCCCTCGGCGTTCGCGGTCTCCGACGCGCTGGGCGGGTTGCCCGTCCAGGTGGATCCCGCGGTGCCCCCCGGGGCGGTCCGCGTGGTCCTGGCGGAGGACTACAGCGGTCCCACGGGGGACGCCTCCGCGACCGAGTCCTACTCCCCCGAGACCACCACCTACGCCCCGTTGCCACCGTCGATCGCGCAGCGTCCGACCTTCGACGCCGGTGGTTCGGACGTCCCCTGTGTGAACTGACCGAGCCGCACCCGACCGACCGTCCGGAGGACGACCCGTGAACACCGCCGCAGACACCGTGCTCCAGCCGCTCCTCGCAGCGGACCCGGGCGCGCCGCTGGTCACGCACTACGACCTCGGAGCACCGTCCCGGATCGAGCTGTCCGTGACCTCCACCGCCAACTGGGCCGCCAAGATCGCCGGGCTCCTGCGGGACGAGGTGGGCGT
Organism: Dietzia sp. CW19; assembly: GCF_014145265.1. Taxonomy (NCBI): domain Bacteria; kingdom Bacillati; phylum Actinomycetota; class Actinomycetes; order Mycobacteriales; family Dietziaceae; genus Dietzia; species Dietzia sp. CW19. The sequence continues at coordinate 1,731 of NZ_JAALEE010000091.1, forward strand.
GGCCCCGGGTGACGTCGTGGTGTGCGACCTGCCGGCCCACTGGCTCACCGCCGGGGTGCTCCTGGGCGTCTGGTGGGCGGGGGCCGAGGTGCGGACCGGGCCGGCCGACGACGCCGTGGCGGTGATCACCACCGCCGACCGCCTGGAACGCCACCCGACCGA
>NZ_JAALEE010000092.1:0-3735 GCF_014145265.1 Dietzia sp. CW19
TCCCGCCGATACTAGCGGCCGGAGCGCAGGCACCGAGCCTTAGATACCGAGCTTCAGACACCGGGCCTCGGACACCGGGCCCCGGAACCCGACGCTCAGACCTCGAGCCTGAGATCAGGCTCCGCCAACAGGACCTCGCCGTCGAACTGCGCGGCGGCCTCGGCGCGCACGGCCTCGCGGTCCGTCCACGGGGGGATGTGGGTCAGCACCAGACGGCCCACCCCGGCCAGTCGGGCGGTCCGGCCGGCCTCGGCACCGGACATGTGGATCCCCGGCGGGCGGCCCTCCTCGTGGGTCCACGAGGCCTCGCAGAGGAACACGTGGGCGCCGGCCGCGAGTTCGACCAGCGAGTCGCAGTAGGCGGTGTCACCGCTGTAGGCCAGGACGCGACCGGACTCCGACGTCAGGCGCATCCCGTAGGACTCCGGCGGGTGATCCACCCGGTCGGCCCGCACGCGCAGGCCCACCTCGCCGTCGTCGCCCGTCATCTCCACGTCGGGCGTGACATCCCACGACCCCAACTCGAAGGTGTCCGACAGATCGTCCACCGCCCCCGGTTCCTCCGCCGAGGCGACCCCGATCCGGTACGCGGTTCCGGACGGCCCGATGAGCGGGACCCGGACCGCGCGCTCGGCCTCCGGACCGTAGCGCCGCAACACCAACAGGCCCGGGACGTCCAGGCAGTGATCGGCGTGGAGATGGGACAACAGGATCGTGGCGTCCTCCGGCGCGATGTACCGCTGCAGAGCCCCCAACACCCCCGGCCCCATGTCGATCACGACCGGGGCGACCCCCTCGACCTCCACCAGATACCCGGACGCCGGCGAGGTGGGTCCGCCGATACTCCCCGAGCAACCCAGGACAGTCAGAAACATGGGCACCATCGTGCCACGGCCGGCGCGAGGTCGCCCGGAGTGTGCCCCGGCGGGCGACCGGGAACCGGTCCGCGGGGAGGGATCACACCGCACCCGCGAGGCCGACCGACACGAGACCGGGTCCGAGGAACCGGGACGCCACCCTTCGGAAGCTGTCCGGGTCACCGGTCACGAGGTACTCCCGCGTCGCCGGATCCGCCGCGTCGTGGGGGCGCAGCAGGTCCGCGGCGGTGAGCACGCGCAGCACGTCCTTGGCGGTCTCCTCGGCGCTGGAGACCAGCGTGACGTGATCGCCCACCGCGAGCTGGACCACCCCGGACAGCAGGGGGTAGTGGGTGCACCCCAGGACCAGGGTGTCCACGTCCGCGTCCCGGATCGGCGCGAGGTACGCCTCCGCCAGACCCAGGACCTGCCGACCGCTGGTGATCCCGCGCTCCACGAACTCGACGAACTTCGGGCACGCCACCGAGGTCAGGTGGACCCCGGCCGCCGCGGCCACGGCGTCGTCGTAGGCCAGCGACGCGACCGTGGCGCGCGTGGCGATCACCCCGATGCGGCCCGATCGCGTGGTGGCCACCGCCCGCCTGGCCGCCGGCTGGATCACCTCCACCACCGGTACCGGGTAGCGCTCGCGCGCGTCCCGCAGCATCGCCGCCGAGGCGGTGTTGCACGCGATCACCAGAGCCTTGACCCCGCGGTCGACGAGGGAGTCCGCGACCGCCAGGGCGTGCTCGCGCACCCGGGCCAGGGGCAGCGGCCCGTACGGACCGTTGGCCGTGTCCCCCACGTAGATCAGCGACTCGTCGGGGAGCTGGTCCATGATCGCCCGGGCCACGGTGAGTCCACCCGCCCCCGAGTCGAACACCCCGACCGGGGCCAGTGGATCGGGAGACATCACCTCGGCGAACCGGCGTTCCGCCGCTGCCCGGCGGTGACCGCCTGTGGCGTCCGGTCGCGTTTGAGTCCGTACGCCGAGAGGACCCCGCCGATGGCCCCGCCGAGGTGACCCTGCCAGGACACGCCGTCCAGCATCGGGGACAGTCCCGCGAGCGCCTCGAACCCGTAGTAGAAGCCGATCACCAGACCCACGACCAGGTGCAGGAACCGGCGGGAGAACAGACCCCGGACGATCACGTAGAAGATGTAGCCGAACACGATGCCGGACGCCCCGATGTGGACGGTCCCGGTGCCGCCCAGGACCCACGACACGACACCCGAGGCCAGCCACGAGATGAGCGTGACGCTGATCAGGGGCCGGATCCCGGACATCGCGATGATCGATCCCAGGACGAGCAGGGCGATCGAGTTGCCGATCAGGTGCGCCCAGTCCCCGTGGAGGAAGGGTTGGAAGATGATGCCGGGGAGCCCGTCGGTCGAGAGCGGACGCACCCCGTAGCCGTCGAGTCCCTGCGGGGGCCCGATGGTGGCCTGGATGACCTGGTCGGCCGCCTCGACCACCCACATCAGTGCGACAAAGGCGAAGAGCAGGATCAGTGCCGGCCAGCGGCGCGGCCCCTGAGGGACGGGCCGGGCGGACTGGACGCCCCCCGCCCGGAACGTGCGTGGATCTGGATTCACCGTGTTCTCCTCACTTCCCGGTCAGAGCGGTGCACAGGGAGTCCTGCATGAAGGTCAACCAGTGGTAGACGTCCAGGTGCGCCGACCTCGGGTCGTCCTCCGCGACGAACTCGGGGATGTCGGTGGCCGGGACGCCGTCCACCGCCCCGGCCTCGAGCAGCAACGCGCCCAGGCCGAGCCTCACGTCGTTGAGACACCCCATCCAGGCCTGTGCCTGCTCGGGGCTGAGCGAGACCGTCCCCCCACGCGCCGGGAGGGACCTGAGGACCGTCGACGCCGCGGCGAGCTTGACGTCGATGATCTCCGGCTCGTGGATCATGCGCATGCCCGAGTTGTGTGCGCGGGCGACCGCGGCGGCGTCCGCGTCGGATCCCCCACCCGGCTCGGGCCGGTGGAAGTCGGGGAGCAGGCGGGCGAGCGGGGCCTCGACGGGGAGCTCGGAGTGGCCGCTGCGCATCCCGGTGATCTCTGCCAACTCGTCCCTCGGCGCGGAGTCGCGCCGCTGCTCGAGCATGTCGACGATGTTGGACACCAGGGCGTGGAGGATCTGCACCTCGTGACCCTCCATGACCGCCTTGACCCGGGGGCCGGTGAGGGAGGACTTGCGCTGCCAGGCCTTCACGGGCTCAGACCTCCCGCTGCATGGTGGCCCACAGTCCGGCCTCCTGCAGCTTCCGGACGTCGTTCTCCACCTTGTCCCGGCTCCCGGAGGAGACCACCGCGCGGCCGTCGTTGTGGACCTTGAGCATGAGCTCGTGCGCCTTCTCCCTGCTGTAGCCGAAGACCCGCTGGAACACGAAGGTCACGTAGCTCATCAGGTTGACCGGGTCGTCCCACACCACGGTGAGCCAGGGACTGTCCACCCCGGCGTCGAGCTCGGTGTCCGTGGCTTCCACGGGCGCGGCCGACGGCATCGCCATCACGGGGACGACGCTCCGGTCGTCCGCGATCTGTGTGGTCACGGTGTGCATACGGCCAAGGATACGGATTACCGCCGGGTCGGCCACGCCGTAGAGTCAGCCGGGTGACCGCGACCGCGCCGACGCGCGCCCCTCACCCGCCGGGCCGTCCGTCCAGCGCACTGCTCACGGACAAGTACGAGCTCACGATGATCCGGGCCGCACTGGCCGACGGGACCGCCGACCGCCCCTGTGTGTTCGAGGTGTTCGCCCGACGGCTCCCGGCGGGTCGCCGGTACGGCGTCGTCGGCGGCACGGGCCGACTCCTGGAGCGGCTCCGGGACTTCCGCTTCGGCGAGGAGGAGCTCGCGGTGGTGGCCGAC
>NZ_JAALEE010000093.1:0-1782 GCF_014145265.1 Dietzia sp. CW19
ACCGCCCGACCCCGGTCCACCGTGTCGATCGCGCTGTGCGCGGCGGTGCGCAGCAGCAGCCACGCGCCCCCCGCCGCGGCGGCCAGCACCAGGATGACGATCGCGGTGGCGATCACGGTGGTGGCCGTGCGGATCGGCCAGCGTCGGGGCGTCGCGAGAACCTCGCTGCTCAGGGGTGCTGTCCGGGGGGGCTCTGCTCGTGGGGGCACGGCTCCATTGTGCGGCCACGTGGGCCCGACGGGCAGGACTGGAACACGTGTTAGCGTCGCTAGATGAGGGAATCGACGCACCACGGCCCGGAACCCCGGCTCGGACTGACCTTCAGCCAGAACGGGGACGGCACCGTGAGCTGGCACCAGCCGGTCGCCGACCAGTTCGTGGACCCGTCCGGGCGCTTCGCCACGGGGGCCCTGGCGGTGTTGGTCGACTCCGGTCTCGGGGCCGAGAACCACCGCCGTCGTCCCGAGGGGATGTGGACCGTCACCACCGAACTCCGCCTGGATCTGCTGGCGCGCCCCCGTGAGGGGTCGACCGGACTGGGCGTGCGCACGGACCACCTGGGCGACGACGGCCACTGCCTCACCACGCGGGGCGACGTCCTCGATGACGACGGCGAGGTGGTCGCCGCGGGGCTGGTGAAGTCGATGGAGATCGCGGGGGTCGTGGACCCGGATGACTACGACGACGAGCCGCCGTGGCCCTCCGCGTTGGCGCCGGGAACGCTGGCCGAGGTGTTGTGCCTGACGGTGGACCACCACGATGACGGCCCGGGGGACACCCGCGCGGTGGAGGCCGTGATCGCCCCCGAACCGGCGCTCGCCAACCCGCTGGGGAACCTGCACGGCGGGGTCTTCGCGGCCGTCGCGGAGGTGGCCGGCGCCGCGGTGTTCCCGCACGAGCGAGACGTCAGTTCGTCCTCGCTCGACGTGAGGTACGTGCGGCAGATCCCGCTCGTCGGCCCGGTCACGGTGCGCGCCGAGGCGCTCCACGACGGTCGGAGCTGGGGGATCGCGCAGGCGGTCACGCGGGACGCCCGCGGCCGGGTGTGTGCGGTGGCGTCGGTCACTGTCTACGGCAGGCGGTAGATTGTTGCCGTGTCACTCAAGTACGGTCGAGGTGTCCACGACATCGATCGACGGAGGAGACGCGAGTGAAGATCGGCATCATCCTGGGCAGTGTCCGTGACGAGCGGGGCGGCGCGGCCGTGGCCGACTGGGTCACCGCGGAGGCGTCATCGCGGGAGCTCGCCACCTACGACCTGGTCGACCTCAAGTCCTTCGACGTCCCGCTCCTCACCTCGGCCACCGTGCCGGGTGCCGCGAACAAGCAGTACGACGACGAGCGGGTCACCCGGTGGAGTGAGGCGATCGACTCCTACGACGCCTTCATCTTCGTGACCCCCGAGTACAACCACGGCGTTCCCGGCGCTCTGAAGAACGCCTTCGACTCCCTCGGTGACGAGTGGGCGGACAAGCCGGTCGCCTTTGTCTCCTACGGCGCCGAGGGCGGGGTACGGGCCGTGGAGCAGTGGCGCCAGATCGTCGCGAACTTCCGGATGTTCGGCGTCCGGCAGCAGGTGTCGCTGAGCCTGTTCACCGAGTTCGGCCCGGAGGGTCTCCAGCCGAACGACCGGCGCGCGGGGGAGATCTCCACCCTCTTCGACCAGCTCGAGGACGCGGTCCGTCGGTTCGCGCCGATCCCCGCGGGCAGCGCGTAGATCTTCCCGCTACACCCGGCTCGCGGCCCGGGTGAACGACCGCCGGCCCGCCTCCACACGGAGGC
>NZ_JAALEE010000567.1:0-8176 GCF_014145265.1 Dietzia sp. CW19
GCTTTCAGAAAGGCGTCCCAAACATCAGTGAGCGACTGGCTTACGGACGGGCCGAAAAGGCTTGGAAAGTGCCAGCGCTCGTTCCGGTAGGGAGTGGCGTGCCATGATTTCCGAATGGTTTCGGACCCCACGAACGGCTCAGATGACCTCGCAGCTGCGTTTGCAGTGCTGTCTGGCTTCCTTGGGCAGCAACGTCTAACTACGCAGCTCGCGCAGGTGGAGTCCGACCTTGTCGAGGCGAACGCGGCAAAGGCCAGTGAGGTCGCTGCCCAGCATGGTTTGTCCTCAGAGTTGCTGACCGCAGCGCTGTCCGTGCGTTCGAAGGTCGGAAGGCTGAATGACGTCATTCATGCCTCGACCATTTCGCTGGTTTTACCGCAGATCCTCGAACCGGGCGAGCGCGTGACTAATCGCCCGTCACTCGGCGCCGGTAACGACAAGAGCAGACCTTTCGATCTCGAGACCAACCGTCGAATAGCAGAGTTTAAGGGGCTCTTCGCATCTGAGCGTGGGTGAGGACGACACGCCGGTGAGGCGGTAGGGAGACGAGAGGGTCGAGGCCCTGAAGGATTGGAAGTACCACTACATCCGATCCTGAAAGGGCCTCGACCCATGTCTGAGCCTATCGGGTGCTGCCGGTCTGCCACCGGAACCGCACCTGCGCCCCGTTGTGTCCGCTGCGATCTTCTCGTCGGGCTCGACGACGTGTACGTCCTTGATGCGCGTCTGCGTGGCGAGCACCTGGAGGTGACCGTCGAATCCGAGCCGGGACCGGTCGGATGCCCGGACTGCGGCGCCGCCGGGGTGGGGCATGGACGGCAGGTGGTGCGTCTGGTCGACATCCCCGCGTTCGGCCGCCCCGTCACGATCATCTGGCGCAAACGCCGCTTCGTCTGCCCAGGCGGGGCGTGCGAACGTGTGACGTTCGTGGAGAACCTGCCTGGGCTTGCCTCGCCGCGGCATGCCACCACGGCCCGCGTCGTGGAGTGGGCAGTGGGACAGCTGCGCCGGGAGCACGCCACCGTCAGCGGACTGGCTCGTCAGCTCGGTACCGCGTGGCACACGGTGTGGACGCCGGTCAAGGCTGCATTGGAGGCGTTGGCCGATGATCCGGCCCGCTTCGACGGCGTCCGCACCCTCGGCGTCGATGAACACATCTGGCACCATGTCTCCCGGCGTAAGCGCGGCCCCAAGGAACTGACCGGGATGGTCGACCTCACCCGCGACGGGGACGGCAAAGTACAGGCCAGGCTGCTCGACCTCGTGCCAGGCCGCTCCGGGGTGGTGTTCGCAGACTGGCTCACCGCGCGGGGCAAGGGTTTCACCAGCGGCGTCGAGATCGCCGCGTTGGATCCGTTCCACGGCTACAAGCGAGCGATCGATGACGAACTCGAGGATGCCACCGCTGTTCTCGACGCTTTCCACGTGGTCAAGCTCGCCCTTGGCGCCGTGGACGAGGTCCGCCGGAGGTTGCAGCAGCAGATCTGCGGTCACCGCGGACGTAAAGGCGACCCGCTCTACGGGATCCGCACCATCATCCGCTGCGACCCCGACAGGCTCACCGAGCGCCAGTGGCGGCGGTTCGACGAGGCCCTGGCCGCCGACCCCCGACACGAGGAACTGTTCATCGCCTGGCAAGTCGCCCACGAACTCCGACAGGCCTACCACCACAAAGACCTGCCTGCCGGGCGCAGCGCTGCGGAGAAGGTACTCGCGACCTTGCCATCCTGCCCGATCCCGGAAATCGCCCGACTAGGACGAACGCTCCGCAAGTGGAAGGCCGCCTTCCTCGCGTACTGGACCACCGGCCGCTCCAACAACGGAGGAACCGAAGCGATCAATGGCCTCATCGAACTCCACCGGCGCCTGGCCCGCGGCTACCGCAACCGCGACAACTATCGCCTGCGGATGCTCCTCATCGCCGGCGGGCTACGGACCTGACCCCACGCTCAGATGCGAAGAGCCGTTTAAGGTCGCCCAGTGGAAGGGCGCCGACACAATGCGCAAGCGCGGCGTGTTCGCCGACCTGGTTCACCTGGCATTGGACGAGTCTGACCGCAAAGCGCAGCTCTTCGTGGTCGGCGACCTGCCGAGCCGATTCTTGCGCGCGTCGACATCGAAAGCGTCATGGGTGCTCGGGCGGTCGTCACAGCACATTCGAGCGCGGTTTGCGGAGCAATTTGATCCAGACTCCACGCTATCGGTCGCCGAGTTCACCGCCGGGCCAGCTTCACAGATCGAGCTGGTTGATCTCCGCACGTTGGTCCCCGGCTTGGAGTGAGAAGTAGCCCCCGAGCCGTCTCAAGATCAGCCCTGTGCGGCAAGCAGGCACCCCGCCTGCCCTGGCGTCGGGCCGGCGAGATGCTGTAGTGGTGCGGTGGTGCTGCTCTTCCTACTTCAGGATGCTGTTGACCGCGGCGTCGAACTGCTCTTCTGTCAGGGTGCCGGCGTCTCGCATGGCCGCCGCGTCCTTGATCAGCTGCAGCCGACTGTTGTCCGACGGTGGCGACGAGGCCACGAACGGCTTGGACAGGATCGGGAAGTGCGTGGGGTCGAGAAGCGACTTGATGAAGACGTAGTCGTCGGCGTGTTCGGCGTCTTCATCATTGACCGCCACATCGAACTCGATCCAGTTTTCCGGATTAGCTTCGGCGTATCGCTTGGGAACGCCCCCGGCCAGCACGAGGGCGTCACCGCTTAGGCGAGCCTCGTCCTGCACGTCGGGGTCGCTGCTCGGGTCGATGAGCACGGCGCCGCCGTAATAGGGGGCGACGAACAGCGTGGGCTCAGTCCAAGCAGCATTGGCACCGTCACCCATGAAGTTGATGAGGCGGATTTGGCCGGAAGACTTGCTTGCGGAGGCCTTGACGCTCCACAGGGCGCGCGACTTGTCTAGCAGGTCCCCCAGGTCGAACCCGTTGGAGTCGTGCCCGGCGGGGGCGGTGAGCACACCGGCCGACCATGCCGCCGAGGCGATGATCCACTCGGCGCCGGCACCGAAGATGAAGCGGGCGGCCCGGTTGGAAGGATTGGCCTTGCTCAGAAGCGCCGAGAAGGCGAATTCGACCTCTCGCCTGACTTTCTGGTTGCCGTCCATGTGCTTCTTGAGCTTGTCGAACTCCGGCGACCCGCTTGATGCTGCTGCCATGTCTACTCTTCTCATCCCTGTCGTCAGATGTGACCTCTAGCTAGAGGTTTAACACGAAAGGGTCTTAGTGTGAGGGGAACATGTCCTCGGCGTAGACAAGAGAGAAGTCCCGGTCGATGTCCGGCATGAGCAAGGCGTCTATCCCGTCAACCAGATCACGAGGGCGCTTGACGTTCTCGTTGAGCGAGCCAGCGTTGAGTTTGGTCACCACGGACGACTCCTCGGTCTGCTGTAGCCGCTCGATCCATTTCGGATCGGCCACAACGGTATCGGGAATCGGGATCGACCGCAGCACACGCTTGGGCAACGTAACGCCGCCGTCCAGGGCTCGCCACCACAGGTACGAGATCGAGCTGTTCAGCACGAGCGCGGCGCGGTCGCGGTCCTCGGCGCTGGCGAAGTGCAGGACGGTCTTCGAGCCGCGGTTGAGGTCACGGAACGCGGCGCTGATGTAGTAGCGCGGCGTCATCGCCACGGTCAGGCGGTGTTCGGTCTCTTCGGACACCAGCAGGTCTGCCAAGGTTTGCTGTGCGGACTCGAGCGTCTCCCAGACGGCCTCGAGCCCTGGCGCGGTCTTGACCCATTCGCCGTGGGGGCCCATGAGCCGGGGGGTGAGCAGATTGGTGCAGCCAGCGAGCATCCGCTGGCGGGAGGCTGCGCGCCACCTGATGATCGGCGTGGTCTTCCACCGGCTCATCTCGGGCGAACACGCGGTGATCGCGGCGCGGACGAAGTTGGTCTTGGAGCTGTTCGACGAGCCGAACTTGTACCCGCGGAACAGGGTGTCGGGGACGTTGTCGAAGACCAGGACCTCACCCCCGGTGGTATTGGTCTCCAGCACGGTGCGCAACGACTGGAATTTCGGGGAGGACAAGTACGAGGCCGGGGTGACAGCGATGAAGCCTTGGGAGTCCTTAGCGATGCGCTCGAGGAAGAAGGCGAACAGTTCCTGGGTCTTGCCGGTAGCGAACCCCGCCCGCACACGGTCACGGGCGTACGGGGGGTTGACGATCACGAATTGGTGCTCTGGCAATGCGGTGCGGGTGAGAAAGTCCCGACGTACTGCGCGGCCTCGCAGAGCGGCCAGGCCCTCGGTGTCACCCTCGGCCAGATAGTCGGCCGCGATGAGGGCGACAGCGCTGCGCAGGGCGTGATCATCGAGGTCGACGAGCACGAGTCGGTCGCGGACGAAGGTGGCCGGGTCGTCCTGGACCCCGGCCAGATGCCAGGCCAGGTTGCCAACACCGCAGCAGGGGTCCATCCAGATGCCGGTCGGGAAGGCAGCAGACCGCTTGGCCATCAGATGCGCGGCATCGTCCGGGGTGAAGTACTGGCCGGCTGACCTTCGGGCGACCGGGTCGAGCTCGGCCAGTAGCGCCTCGTAGCAGACGGCAATCTCGCCGATGGTCCGGCCAGCGAGGGGGTCTGTCTCCAGGGGCTCCACCCCGAGCAGGTCTAATAGGTCCAGCGCCAGGTCTGGCCGGAGGATGGTCACACGAGAGGCCACGGCCTGTAGCCAGCGCTGCTTGGTCTTCGCCTTGGTGGCTGCGCTTAGTTCCCGCACGATGCGTGTTACGGCAGTGGCGTGGAAAGTGGTCGCAGTGACCTCGAATGGTGCGATCCCTGTCATGGCTGCCCTCGTGTCCCTGGGTGGATATTAGCTATTAGCTCTTTTTGTCAAGCTACAACAGATCGGACGCGATAGCTACCTGGTCCGAAAGTGGATAGGTTCCACTGCCCAGGGCAGGTGCGCTCCTGCGGTCAAACCGCGCCGATAATGTGTGTTCGGACGTAGTTGCTGGTCAGAGCGGCCTCTCTTGCGATCGCTGTTAGTGTCTCGGCATGTGTGGTCGGTACTCGGTAGCGGTGTCTGGCGCCGCCTTGGTCGATGTTCTTGACCTGGACGGGACGGAAACGGAGTTCGAGTGGGAGCCGACCTACTCGGTTGCTCCTCGCACGCGGGCGCCGGTAATCCGGGATCGCCTGATCGGCGACCAGCGGGTGAGTGAGGCGTTCTTGCCCACGTGGGGGTTGCGTCCGTCGTGGGCGAAGGAGAAGGGTCCGCGGCCGATTAACGCCCGGCTGGAGACTGCTGCAACCAATGGCATGTTTCGTTCGGCGTTCGCCTCTGCGCGGGCCCTGGTTCCGATGACCGGGTACTACGAGTGGCAGGAAGCTCTCGAGGCCGGGAAGAAGGTCAAGAACCCCAGCTATGTGCATGCCCCGGGTGACGAGCTGCTGCTCGCTGCGGGGCTGTTGGCCTTCCACCGCCAGGACGGTGACGAGCAGTGGCGGACGACGTTCACGATCATCACGCGGACGGGTGAGGATGCGGCTGGCGAGGTACACGACCGCATGCCGGTCTTTGTGACCCCAGCCTCGTGGGACACCTGGCTGGCCCCGGAGAAGCTCGAGAAAGACCAAGTAGGAGACGTGCTGGATCTGCTGGACGTCGAGTCGCGGGCGGTGGCGTCGACTCTTCGAACCCGTCCGGTGTCACGGGCGGTCAACAACGTCCGGACCTTGGACCGCCGCGATGCCGGCCTGATCGAGGCGGTTACTCGCGGTGGTGGTGATCGCTGACGGTTCGGCCCTGGCGGTAGCGGGGTTTGCCGTCGGCGCCGTGGCGGTATCGGCGGGGGTTGCGGGCGAGTCTGCGCAGGTCGCGCAGTAGTTCGATGGTGCGCTCCTCCCCCAGCTCGGTGATGGCGTCTCGGTAGGCGCCCTGGTTGGTGGGGTCGACATCTGGGAGGCCGGCCACGACGAGGTGCCACCGTAGGAGTTCGAGGAACTGTGCTTCGCCTGCTTGCTCGGCTGCTCGGCGCAGTGGGCCCAGCAGTTCGTCCATGGGGCGCACCCTAGGTGTCGTCTCCGACAAGGGTCGGTTAGTGCAGGTCTCTTGCGGCGATGAGTCCGGTGATGAAGTCGGTGACGCGGTCGGCTTCGGCGTCGGTGAGGTCGAAGCGTTGGCCTCCGACGATGGTGCGGGCGGGGCCGAGTGGTTCGAGCCCGTAGAGGACTCGAGTGGCGGCAGACAGTGCGGCTCGGTTGGCGATGGATTCGATGGTGCAGTCCAAGGCGTCGGCGATTGCGGTGAGCTGGTCCCGGCTGATGACGGCGGGCGGCGTGGCCTGTCGGTAGGCGGTGGGTTGGGATTGGCCGCGTTCCCAGGCGCTGATCCAGGGGGATTTCACTCCGATGGCCACGGCCAGTTTGAGCTGGGTGAGTCCGGCCTCCATGCGTGCAGCGCGGATGGCGCGGCCGAGTGATCGGGCTTCGTCTGGGGTCACCGGGTCTCCTTGTCTGTGGTGTCGGTGTTGAGGGTGGCCAGAACGGCCCAGTGGCCGTCGCTGCAGGTGACGTCGAGGACCGTGACGGCCGGAGTCGTCCCAGGCTGGATGGTGGCGGTGATGCGGTGGTCGAGGTCGATGTGGGCGTGCAGCTCGGTGGGGCCTGTCCCGACAATGAACGTCATGCCTCCCCCTCTCCCCCACTGGTCGGTCCGCCGGTGAGGTCGGCGCGGCGCTTGGTTTCGCGGCGCATGGCGCGGCCTTGGTCAAGGAGGATCTCGAAGAGGTCGTCGGTGGGCGCTTCGGTGCTGGCACGGGTCAGCTCAGCGGCGGTGCGGGCGAAGCGGCGGCGGTAGGCGGCGTCGAGGACGTCGGTGGCGAGGGTGCGCACTCCGATGGCGGGGGTTCCGAGTAGTGCGACGACCTGGAGGGCGTCGGCGAGGAGCCGTCCTTGGTGGCCGGCCATGCGGCCGGCGTTGGTGAGTGCGGCGAGCACCCGCGGGGCGTGGTGGGGTTCGCCTGCCGCGATGAGGTCGGCGATCACGCTGTACAGGTCGCCGTATCGGGGGTTGAGGAAGTCGCTTGCCTCGAGGTGGCGGGTGATGTGGCGAGCTTCGGTGGTGTCGGTGGTGTGCAGGAGGGCGCAGAGGAGTGCTGCTTCGGGGTCGAGTTCGGGGACGGTGGGTGCGTCGTCGGTGGCGGCGAGGTCGTCGACGTCGACCGGGTCGGCGGTGGCCTGCGGGTCCTCGGCGGTCATGGTGTGCATTGTGTGTCCCCTCCCCTGCTGGTGGGTGGTTCAGGCGGCGTTGTGGGTGAGGTTCTTGATGCGGTCGGGGCGAAATCCAGCCCAGTGGTCGGTCTCGGTGACCACGACGGGGGCCTGGAGGTGACCGAGGGCCATGATGTAGTCGCGGGCGTCGGTGTCGGTGGTGAGGTCGACGAGCTCGTAGGTGATGCCGGCCTTGTCGAGGGCTTTGATGGTGGCGCCGCACTGCACGCACCGGGGCTTGGTGTAGACGGTGATGGCCATGTCGGCTGCCCTTTCGGTGGTGGTGCCCGTCTGCCTCGCGGCGATGGGCGGTGGTGATTGGTTAGGCGTTGGCGATCGCGCGGCGGATGGTGCCGACGATCTCGGTGTCGTCTTCGTCGGCGACGACGGTGACCCGGTCCTCGTGAACGGTGAGCGGGTTGACCGTGAGGTCGAGGACTGTGGCGAGCGTGGCGGCGGCCTCCCAGGGCTCGGTCGCGGTGACGGAGTAGGTGATGCGGGCCATGGCTGGCTCCTTTCGGGTTCGGGGTGAGTGGCCTTGTGGCCTGCTCTGCTTCTAGTGTACACGCATCATGCGTGTATGGTACGTCTATGGCGCGTTAATGTGCTCTCACCTGCGGGTTTTTCGCGCCACCGCCTCGGCTGTGCCGTTCGCGCATGGCCCCCCTTTCCCTGACACCTGCCGATCTGGTGTGTAGCGAACGGAGTCAAGGAAGGGCACCCGGGCGGCGGTGAAGAATCTGCCCCGAAATAAGCGCAGCGCGGGGCAGATTGTTTGCCGACGACCGGGCGGCGGCGAAGCCGACGCCGACCTTGACACCGGTAGTGGAGCACCAAGACTCGCAGTGGCAGGGAAAGAGGGCTGACCACCGACTACCTGTGGTGGAAGGTCTTGCCCCCGCCCGTCGGGTGGGGCTTGCTAAGCCAGCCGCAGAACGTCTGACTGGAGTGTTCCCGCTAAAGTGGCCA
>NZ_JAALEE010000094.1:0-5416 GCF_014145265.1 Dietzia sp. CW19
CGTCCTCGAGGGACTCGTGCACGATCGCGGGCGTCGCGCGGGAGTCGTCCACCGCCGGGGCGCCGTCGCGTGGCTGGGCCTGGACGGCGATCGGAGCCGCGACCACGACCACGGCGACGAGGGCGCCGATACTCCAGGTGCGGCGGCGGGGGAGGTGGCGCATGGGGTCACTGTTCCTATCGGGACGGGAAGGGAACCGGCCGGGTCCGTGACCGTAGATCGTATGGCCGGATCCACGTCCGCGGGGAATTTCGCCCGGGGTGGTCCGCCGCGGGTCCGGGCGCGGCCTGGATCGGTGGTGGAAGCGGACAGACGCTAGGCTGCGGCACGGCGGCGACGCGGTTCCGGCCGTGACACCGGCCTGCGGAACCTCGGTCCGAGGTGTCGCCCGAGGCGGGTGGTCCGCGTACACGTAGTCCCCAGCCCTCACGCCGCAGCCCTCATATCGCCCCCAGACCGCAGCCCCTGACCGGAGGTCCCATGTCCGACGCCGACGCCGCACTGCACGATGCGCTCGAGTCCGTGGTGGCCCGCAACCCCGGGCAGAAGCTCTTCCGGCAGGCCGTGCACGAGGTGCTCGAGTCGCTCGCCCCCGTGGTCGCGCAGCATCCCGAGTACGTCGAGGGCGGGATCCTCAAGCGGATCGTCGAACCCGAACGAGTGGTGTCCTTCCGCGTGCCGTGGGTCGACGACTCGGGAGTGATCCAGGTCCAGCGCGGCTTCCGGGTCCAGTTCAGCTCCGACCTGGGTCCGTACAAGGGTGGTCTGCGGTTCCACCGGTCCGTCGACGAGGACACCCTCAAGTTCCTCGGCTTCGAGCAGGTCTTCAAGAACGCGCTCACGGGCCTGGGGCTGGGAGGTGGCAAGGGCGGCTCCGACTTCGACCCCCACGGTAGGACCGACGGCGAGGTGATGCGCTTCTGCCAGTCGTTCATGGCCGAACTCGCCCATCACATCGGGGCGGACCTGGACGTGCCCGCCGGGGACATCGGCGTGGGCGGCCGCGAGATCGGCTACCTGTACGGCCAGTATCGGAAGATCACGGGCCGGAACGAGGCGGGGGTGATCACCGGCAAGGGGATCGGCTACGGCGGGTCCTGGGCGAGGACCGAGGCCACGGGCTACGGGCTCGTCTACTACGTCCGCGAGATGCTCCGCGAGACCGACTTCAGCCTCGACGGCTCCCGCGTTGTCGTCTCCGGGTCCGGGAACGTGGCCCTCTACGCGGCCAGGAAAGCCACGCAACTCGGAGCCACCGTCGTGGCCTGCTCCGACAGCTCCGGGTACGTGGTCGACGAGAGGGGCCTCGACCTGGACCTGCTCGCCGACGTCAAGGACGTCCGACGCGAGCGGCTCTCGGTCTACGCCGAGGAGCGGGGTGACTGCGAGTTCGTCGAGGGGCGTTCGGTGTGGGAGGTGAAGTGCGACATCGCACTGCCCTGCGCGACGCAGAACGAGCTCGACGGCGACGCCGCGCGGACCCTGGCGGGCAACGGGTGCCGCCTGGTGGCCGAGGGGGCCAACATGCCGTGCACCGAGGAGGCCGTCGAGGTGATCCGCGAGAAGGGCATCCTGTTCGGACCCGCCAAGGCCGCGAACGCGGGCGGTGTGGCCACCAGCGGGTTGGAGATGCGCCAGAACGCCGGTCGGCTGCAGTGGGACTTCGAGCGCGTCGACTCCGAGCTCGACCGCATCATGACCAACATCTATGCCACCACGGCCGCGACCGCCGAGGAGTACGGGATGCCCGGCGACCTGGCGGCCGGGGCCAACATCGCCGGCTTCCGCCGCGTCGCGGACGCGATGCTCGCGCAGGGCGTCATCTAGCTCAGGTCGTCCGTTCCCCAGTCGGGAAGAGCGTTCCGCACGCATCGCCCGAGAGGCGGGTGTGCGGAACGGTCTTGTCGTTGAGGATGCGTGCGGGCGTGCGGGCGTGCGGGCGCGTGGATGGGCGCCACGTCGGATTGAGTCGGGTGGGCGCAGGTTTCCGCGTGATCTGGATCACCCCGGGAATGGATCGGGCCGGTCCCCAGTTGTACAGGGCGTCAAACCTCAGCGATCCGGACTCAACTTGGGTTGACGGCGCCACCGCCGAGAGGCAGGGTGGAGTCACTGATCCGAGCCTTGAGCCGGGTCTGCTGAACAACAGAGTTTCGGACCACCCCCCGTCCGCGCGGTAACGGCGCGGAGAGAAGGAGAACATCATGGGACGTGCAGTCGGTATCGACCTCGGCACCACCAATTCCTGCGTCGCCGTCCTCGAGGGCGGCGAGGCCAACGTGATCGCCAACGCCGAGGGGTCGCGCACGACCCCGTCGGTGGTCGCGTTCGCCAAGAACGGCGAGGTCCTCGTGGGCCAGCCGGCCAAGAACCAGGCGGTCACCAACGTCGACCGCACCATCCGCTCGGTCAAGCGCCACATCGGCACGGACTGGAAGTCGGACTCGATCGACGGCAAGAACTACACCCCGCAGGAGATCAGCGCGCGCACGCTCCAGAAGCTCAAGCGCGACGCCGAGTCCTACCTCGGTGAGGAGGTGACGGACGCCGTCATCACCGTCCCCGCCTACTTCAACGACGCCCAGCGTCAGGCCACCAAGGACGCCGGCCAGATCGCCGGCATGAACGTCCTGCGCATCGTCAACGAGCCCACCGCGGCCGCATTGGCGTACGGGCTGGACAAGGGCGACAAGGAGCAGACCATCCTGGTCTTCGACCTCGGTGGCGGTACCTTCGACGTCTCCCTGCTCGACATCGGCGACGGCGTCGTCGAGGTCCGGGCGACCTCCGGTGACAACCACCTCGGTGGTGACGACTGGGACCAGCGGATCGTCGACTGGCTCGTGGACAAGTTCAAGGCGCAGAACGGCATCGACCTCACCAAGGACAAGATGGCGCTGCAGCGTCTGCGTGAGGCCGCCGAGAAGGCGAAGATCGAGCTGTCGAGCGGTCAGTCCACCTCGATCAACCTGCCGTACATCACGGTCGACGCGGACAAGAACCCGCTCTTCCTCGACGAGACGCTGTCGCGCTCGGAGTTCCAGAAGATCACGCAGGACCTGCTCGACCGGTGCCGCAAGCCGTTCCAGGCCGTCATCAAGGACGCCGGGATCGCCGTGTCTACCATCGACCACGTGGTGCTCGTCGGTGGCTCGACCCGCATGCCGGCCGTGTCCGACCTGGTCAAGGAGCTGACCGGCGGCAAGGAGCCCAACAAGGGCGTCAACCCGGACGAGGTCGTCGCCGTGGGCGCCGCGCTGCAGGCCGGCGTGCTCCGCGGCGAGGTCAAGGACGTGCTCCTGCTCGACGTGACCCCGCTGTCGCTGGGCATCGAGACCAAGGGCGGCGTGATGACCAAGCTCATCGAGCGCAACACGACCATCCCCACCAAGCGGTCGGAGACCTTCACCACGGCCGACGACAACCAGCCGTCGGTGCAGATCCAGGTGTTCCAGGGTGAGCGCGAGATGGCGGCGCAGAACAAGCTGCTCGGCTCGTTCGAGCTCGCCGGTATCGCCCCCGCGCCGCGTGGCGTGCCGCAGATCGAGGTCACCTTTGACATCGACGCCAACGGCATCGTCCACGTGACCGCCAAGGACAAGGGCACCGGCAAGGAGAACACGATCATCATCCAGGACGGCTCCGGCCTGTCCAAGGAGGAGATCGACCAGATGATCAAGGACGCCGAGGAGCACGCCGCCGAGGACCACAAGCGTCGCGAGGAGGCGGACGCCCGCAACCAGGCCGAGTCCACGATCTACCAGACGGAGAAGTTCGTCTCGGAGAACGAGGACAAGATCCCGGCCGACAAGAAGGAGTCGCTCCAGGCCGCGATCGCCGACGCCAAGACCGCCCTCGAGGGCTCGGACGTCGACGCCATCAAGTCCGCGGTCGAGAAGGTCAACACCGAGGCGCAGGCCGTCGGCCAGGCCATCTACGAGGCCTCCGCGGCCGAGGGTGCCGAGGCCGGCGACCCCACCTCCGCGGGGTCGGTTGACGACGACGTGGTCGACGCCGAGGTCGTGGACGAGGACGAGCCGAAGGGGGACGACAAGTGACGGACGCGACCGGAATTCCTGATCCCGGCGACCCGGAGGCCACCGACGAGGAGGCGGTGGACGAGAAGTTCGTCCAGGACGCCCCCGTCGCCCCCGAGGCCGAGATCGTGGCCGAGGGCGCGGCCGGCGTCGACCCGGACGAGGTCGAGGCGGCCGCAGAGGACGACGAGACAGTCAGGGGTGAGTTCCAGTGACCACACCACACGCTGACGGTCCGGAGACGGACAAGGCCGCCTGGGCGGGCGGTGACGCGCAGGACGTGGCCGCCGCGCAGGCGGTGGATGACAAGACCGGCGCCGCTCCGTCGGAGGCGGTGGAGGGCGAGATCGTCGAGGACGACCCCGCCCCCACCACCGACGGCGCCGCCGGCGACCGGTCGTCCGACGACGACGCCACGTCGGCGCTGCAGGCGCAGCTCGACGAACGGACGGCGGACCTGCAGCGCGTGTCGGCGGAGTTCGCCAACTACCGCCGCCGCGTCGAGCGGGACCGACAGGCCATCATCGACACCGCCAAGGGCTCGGTCCTCACCGAGCTCCTGACGATCGTCGACGACCTGGAGCGGGCACGGGCGCACGGGGACCTGGAGGAGGGGCCGCTCAAGGCCTTCGCCGACCGGGTCCACGCGGTCCTGGCCTCCCAGGGGGTCGAGTCCTTCGGCGAGGAGGGGGACGCGTTCGACCCGTCCGTGCACGAGGCCGTGCAGGACGAGTCGGAGGGTTCCGAGCCCGTGCTGGGCACGATCCTGCGCAAGGGCTATCGCCACGGCGAGCGGACCCTGCGGTCGGCGATGGTCACCGTCCGCTGATCCGCTCGTCCTCCACCGCCGCCGGTGTGCGGTCACCCGCACACCGGCGGTCGAGGTGGAAAAGTGAGACTTCGGGTAAGTAGGAACTGATCAGGAACCGATAGGGAAAGGAGGCGTCTGGTGAGTCAGCGCGAATGGGTCGAGAAGGACTACTACGCCGAACTGGGCGTCTCCAAGTCCGCCACGGCGGACGAGATCCGCAAGGCGTACCGCAAGCTCGCGAGCGACAACCACCCGGACAAGAACCCGGGGAACAAGGCCGCCGAGGAGAAGTTCAAGCGGGTCGGCGAGGCCAACAGCGTCATCGGCGACCCCGCCAAGCGCAAGGAGTACGACGAGTTCCGGGCGCAGGTGTCCTCCGGCGGGTTCGGCGGCTTCGCGCCTCCCGGTGGGGGCCGATACACCACCACCGGCGGTGACTTCGACATCGGCGACCTCTTCGGAGGGGCCGCGGGTGCGGGCGGAGCCGGTGGGGCCGGGGGCTTCTCCGATCTCTTCGGCGGCCTGTTCAACCAGGGCGGCGGCCGCGGCGGCGGGGCCGGCGCGGGCC
>NZ_JAALEE010000009.1:0-8955 GCF_014145265.1 Dietzia sp. CW19
CGGCAGGCCGTCGTCCCCGGTGAGGATCGCCTGCCGTATCCGGTCCACGTCCAGCTCCATCCCTCCGGCCGCGAGCGTCTGCATGAATTCCGCCGCCGCAGGACTGTCGATCATCTCGAGCTGGGCGTCCCGGTTGGTCGTGGCCTCCAGCAGCCGCGGTCGCCGCGCGGCCATCTCCGTCGCGCGCCGGGCGATCCGGTGCACCGCGATGTGGTCGGGGTGCCCGTAGTTGCCGTGGTGGTCGTACCCCACCAGGACGTCGGCGTCCTCACGGTCGAGGATCCGCGCCACCCGGCCTGCGGCCTCGTCCACGCCGGCGCGGTGCAGGCACAGCGGGTGGTCGTTCTGTTCCCACCCGGTCATCCCCGAGTCGCGGAAACCCAGCCAGTCGATCCGGGCCACGCCCAACACCGCCGCCGCTGCCCGGGCCTCCCCGCGCCGGTGCTCGACGAGATCACCGTCCGGTCCGAGGTGCTCCGGGCGCTCGCCGTGGTCGCCGTCCGTGGCGAACACCGTCACCACGCGATGCCCCTCCCGGGAGGCCAGCGCCATCATCCCGGCGGTCTGGGAGGTCTCGTCGTCGGGGTGGGCGTGGAGGAACACGATGGTCGGCACCCGGACATTCTGCCCTGCGACCGCCGCGCGCGGAGCGGACCCGACCGGTGGCCGGGTGCGCATCGGCGCCGTCAGCGGGTTCCGGCGTCGGGGTGACCGGCCAGCCATCGGTCGAAGGCCTGAGCACTGGTGGAGTCGGGCGTGTAGCCGAAGACCTCGCGCAGCCGCGTGTTGTCCAGGACGGGGCGGTACCGCAGGAAGCCGGTCTGTTCCGGCCCGTACCGCGTGGCCCGCAGCGCCCTGCCCACGGTGAGGGCGGCCTTGAGAACCACCTCCGGGATGGCCAGGGTGCGCTTGCCCAGGCGCTCGGCGATCTGGCCGAGCGTCAGCGTGCCGGTGCCGGCGACGTTGTACACACCCGGCGGCCCGGCATCGACCGCGCGGACGACGATCTCCACCAGGTCCGAGTCCCAGACGAAGACGAACGGCGAGTCCGAGCCCCGGATCGCCAGCAGCCGCGGCCTGTGGAACAGTGCGGTGATCTGGTTGTCCACGGCGTCGCCGAGGATCGTGCCGATACGCAGGACCACCTGTTCGAGCCCCGGGTGGTCGCGGCGGGCGCCGGCCAGCATCTGCTCGACCAGCGCCTTGTGATGGCTGTACGCGAACGCGGTGCTGCCCCGTACGGGCCAGTCCTCGTTGATCGGGACGGGGTTGTCGGCGTGGTAGCCGTACGCGGCTCCGGAGGAGGACACGACCAGTCGGCGGACGCCATGTTCTATACAGGCGTCGAGGACGTGGCGGGAGCCGTCGACGTCCACCCGGTACGCGGCGTCACGGCCCATCCCGTCGGGGTCCACGACGGAGGCGAGGTGCACCACGGCGTCGTGCCCGGCGACGGTCGCCGAGACAGCTGCGGGGTCGGTCACGTCGAGTCGGACATGGCGCACCCCGGAGACGGCGGGGGCGTCCGGCACCCGCAGATCCCCGCCGGTCACCTCGTGCCCGGCGGCGGCCAACCCGGCCACCACCCCGGTGCCGAGGAATCCGCTGCCACCGGTGACGAGGACCTTCATGACGTGCCCACCTTCTCAGGGTTCGGATCGACTGTGCCCGCGCCGGCGTCCCTGGTCCGCCGCGCCCACACCACCGCGACCACCAGCCCGGCGATGATGTCCCACACGCCCCACCACGCGGCGACCAGGGCCATTCCACCGAGCCCGTCGAAGAAGCTGAACACGAACAGCAGCCCGAGGCCGGCGTTGCGGATGCCCACCTCGAACGTCATGGCCTTGCGCGCGGGGACGTCGAGCCCGAACCCGCGTGCGATGCCGTAGCCGAGCCCCAGCGCGAGCGCGTCGTGGAGGAACACCGCCACCGCCACGACCCCGATGTAGGCCACGAACAGCGCCCAGTTGTTGGCGACCGCGATCACGATGATCCCGCCCAGCGCCACGAACGAGGCGATCCCCACCACGCGATGGGTCCGGGCGGCGACCGTCGGAAGCAGGTGCGACACGACCAACCCCAGCGCGAACGGCAGCGCGATGACCAGCAGCACCTCGCTGAGCATGTCCCACGGCGCGACGCTGATCTCGGTGAAGTAGTCGCGGCCGGTCGGGTGCAGGTGCCCCCAGAACGCGAAATTCAGCGGCAGCATGACGATCGCCAGGACATTGCCCACTGCGGTCATCGACACCGACAGCGCCACGTCGCCGCGCGCCCGGTGGGTGAGGATGTTGGAGACGTTGCCGGGCGGGCAGCACGCCACGAGGATCATGCCGAGCGCGACCGACCCCTGCACCCCGAGCAGCAGCGTGAGCAGGTATGTCAGCCCGGGCAACAGCGCGAACTGGGCGATCACCGCCACCGCGAAGGCCCTGGGCTTGCGCAGCGCCAGGCGGAAGTCGGAGAGCCGGGTGTCCATGGCGATGCCGAACAGGATCAGCCCCAGGACGATCTTGAGGGTGGTGAGTGAGCCGGAGTCGAATGCGATCCGGACGTCGTCGACGTTCATCGCGCGGCCCCCTCCATGCGCGCGACCAACCCGGTCACCGTGTCGCGGTAGGCGCTCTTGTTGACGTAGTAGGCCATCCGGTCCAGCCCGAGGTACTTGTAGCCGCCAGTGAGGTCCGGGCGGGGGCCGCGCCGGGAGGAATCGACGACGGCGAGGGCCGCACGCCCGGCTGGTGAGTCGTCACGGCGTGCCGCGAGAGAGCGGGCGAGGAGGTCTGCCTGTTCGTAGCGGCCCTGCCAGCCGATGCCGGACGCCTCGAGCATGCCGAGCACCGCCAGGTCGTCGCGGGCCGCCGGGAAGATGTTGAGGTGCAGGTCCGGTGCGGCGGCGCCCTCGGCCCAGTCGAGGTGGCGACGATCGATGAACGGGTAGTCCAGCACGTAGCCGGTGGCGAGCATGACCAGGTCGTACTCGCCTGTGCTGCCGTCACGGAAGTGCACTGTGCGGCCGTCGAGACGCTCGATGTCCGCGCGGACCCCGATGTCGCCGTGGCCGACGTGCTGGAGGATCAGGCTGTTGACGACGGGGTGGGACTCGTAGATCTTGTGGTCGGGCTCCGGGAAGCCGAACCGGGTCGGGTCGCCGGTGAACGCCTTGAGTACCCGAGAGTCGATGAACTGCTTGATCCGAGGCGGCAGGGGTCGGCCGCCCGACCCGAGGGTGTCGGCGGGCTTGCCGAAGAGGTACTTGGGTACGAAGTGGTAGCCGCGCCGCACGCTGATGTCGACGGACTCGGCGTGGTGCACTGCGTCGACCGCGATGTCGCAGCCGCTGTTGCCGCCACCCACCACGAGGACCCGCCTGCCGGCCAGCTCCCGCGGGTGCTTGTAGCGGCTGGTGTGGCGGAGCTCGCCATCGAAGTGCCCCGTGAACTCCGGGATCCTGGGCTCGGAGAGGGTGCCGTTCGCGATCACCAGGGCCGAGAACTCCCCGGCGTCATCCACTGTGCCGCTGCCGACCTCGTCGTCGTCGCCCGTCGTCCCGACGGTGAGCCGCCACCCGGAATTCGGATCGTCGCCCAGCGGTTCCGCCCGCACCACCTCGGTTCCGAAGCGGAACCGCTCGCGGAGGCCGAAGTGGTCGGTGAAGTCGCGGAAGTAGGCCAGCAACCGGCGGTGATCCGGATAGTCGGGGGTGCCGGCCGGCATGGGGAACTCGGCGAACTCCGTGGTCCGGGCGGAGGAGATGAGGTGCGCCGAGGCGTAGACCGTACTGCGCGGGGAGTCGATGTTCCACAGGCCCCCGACGTCGTCGGCGAGGTCGAAGCCCACCCAGTTGACGCCCTGGCGGTCGAGGTTCCGCGCCGCGGCCAAGCCGGAGGGGCCGGCTCCGATGATCGCGATCGGACGGGTGTCAGGATTGGGCACGGGTACAGATCCTGCCCCAGAACGCGAGAATCCCCGGCCGGTTTCGTTCGCACTGAACGAAACCGACCGGGGAGGGTGGCGGGCGCTACTTCTCGCGGACGACCGTGCCGTCGTCCTGCAGGCGCAGGAGCGGGTAGATGCCGTTCTCGTCGTGGTTCTCGTCGCCGACGACCGGGGGGTTGAAGACGCAGAGCATCTGCATCTCCTCCTCCACGATGACCTGGTGCTTCTCGTGGCCGTCGAGCAGGTACATCGAGCCCGCCTCGAGCGGGTACTCCGTGTCGTTCGTGAGGTCCCGCAGGATGCCCTTGCCACGGGTCAACCAGACGGCCTCGATGTGGTTGGCGTAGTGGAAGTCGTTCGTCGTGCCGGCGGCGATGGTGGTCTCGTGGAACGAGAACCCCACCCGGTCGTCGGCCAGGACGATGCGCTTGGACTCCCAGTTGCCGTTGTTGCCCTTGATGTGGCGGTCGGTGTCGGTGATCTCTGCGGTGGTGCGAACGATCATGTGGTGCCTCCTCGGGGAAGGTGTGGTGGTCCGGGCGGGCTCAGAGGTACTGCTGGGCGAGGACGTGGTCGACGGCCTCGTAGCAGATCTCGATTCCGCGGTCGCGCTCCTCGTCGGTCAGGATGAGCGGGGCGAGGAACTTGACGACCTCGTCGCTCGGGCCGGCGGTCTCGACCAGCATCTTGTTGTCGAAGCAGCGGGCCATGACCTCTGCGGCCAGCTCCGGCTTCTCCAGGAAGGCGATACCGAAGGCCATGCCGCGGCCGCGGAGCTCGAGCTTGCCCTCGTACTTGTAGACCAGCGGGGAGAAGCGCTCGCGGAGGATCCGGCCGTTCTCGAGCGTGCGGTTCTGCAGCTTGTCGTCCGACCAGTACTTCCGCAGCGCCACCTCGGCGGTGACGAACGCCATGTTGTTGCCGCGGAACGTGCCGTTGTGCTCGCCCGGGGTCCACTCGTCGAGCTCGCGGTTGAACAGGGTGATCGCCAGCGGCAGGCCGTAGCCGCCGATCGACTTGGACAGGGTGACGATGTCCGGCTTGATGCCGGCGAACTCGAACGAGAAGAACTCGCCGGTGCGGCCGCAGCCCATCTGGACGTCGTCGACGATGAGCAGGATCTCGTGTCGCTTGCACAGCTCGTCGAGGGCCTTCAGCCACTCGGCGCGTGCCGCGTTGATACCGCCCTCGCCCTGGACGCACTCGACGATCACGGCCGCCGGGCGGTTCATGCCCGAACCGGAGTCGACCAGTACGCGCTCCATCCACTGGAAGTCCTCGGTCACGCCGCCGAAGTAGTTGTCGTACGGCATCGGCGTGGCGTGGACCAACGGGATCCCGGCACCGGCGCGCTTCATGGAGTTACCCGTGACGGACAGCGACCCGAGGGTCATGCCGTGGAACGAGTTGGTGAAGTTGATGATGGCCTCGCGGCCGGTGACCTTGCGGGCCAGCTTGAGGGCCGACTCGACGGCGTTCGTCCCGGTCGGCCCGGGGAACATCACCTTGTAGTCCAACCCCCGCGGCTCGAGGATCGTCGAGGTGAAGGTCTCGAGGAAGGCGCGCTTGGCGACGGTGTACTTGTCGAGCGAGTGGGTGACGCCGTCGCGCTGGATGTACTCGAGCAGCGCGCTCTTCATGTCGTCGTCGTTGTGGCCGTAGTTCAGTGCGCCGGCGCCACCGAAGAAGTCCAGGTAGTCGTCCCCGTCGACGGTCGTGAGCTTCGCACCCTTCGCGGTGTCGAACACCACCGGCCAGTTGCGGGAATAGCTGCGGACCTCGGATTCGCGGTCGGAGAAGATCGAGGTGTCCAGATTGGCGTCGTGCGTGGCTTCGGTCATGGTGGTGATCACTCCATCAACAATGGTGTCGGGCGGCGGCGGACGGATGCGTCCGGGCGCCCTGTTAGGAAATCGTGTAGAGATCTTCGGGTTCGTGCCCGTCACCGAGCAGTTCGGCGCCGAGGTAGTCCTCGCTGGACAACGTCATGCCCCGATCGCGCGCGACGGCGCCGAAAGTGCGCTGGGACGCCTCGTTGTCCGGGCTGATGGTGGTGCGCAGGCGGACCACGCCGCGCTCGGCGAGCCGGTCCATGAGGTTGTGGAGCAACCGTGCGGCCAGACCCTTACCGCGCTGGTCCGCGTCGACGCCCACCTGCCAGACGAAGATCGTGTCCGGCTCCGAGGGGCGCAGGAATCCGGTGACGAAGCCGACCACGCGGCCCTCGACCTCGACGACCACCGAACTCTCGGAGAATTCCGCTCCCCACAGCACGTAGGCATAGGAGGAGTTCAGGTCGAGTACTCCGCTGTCGCGGGCGATCTCCCACATGCGATTTCCGTCTGCCGCCGTGGGCGGGCGGAAAACCGCGTCGGACGAATCAGGGTTACGGGGTGCTTCTCGTTCTCCTGGGTTCATAGGTACTCACCACCGTAATGACGTGGACCGGTTGCCGCATCTACCTTCGCCGGATCGTTACCCGATTGCCGGGCGAGTCCGCAGGTGACCGCCGTGCAGTGACGTCCGTCACCCGGTGCGGCCCCGTCCGTGGTCGCGATGGTCTTCCTTACCGGGCCGGAGCCTGGGAGAATATTTTCATGGACCACAACCCGATCACCGAATTCGACGAGGGCCGCTCACTCGAGTTGCTGGCGACCGAGTCGCTCGGCCGTCTGATCACCGTCTCGGGCGGGCGGGCCGACATCTTCCCCGTCAACTACGCGCTGTCGACGGAGGGCAGGATCTTCTTCCGCACGGCGGAGGGCAGCAAGCTCGCCGGCCTCACCGTTCACCCCGACGTGGTCTTCCAGGTCGACCACATCCAGGACGAGGAGGCGTGGTCGGTGGTCGTCCGGGGCGAAGCCCGACGGCTCGACAGCTTCGCTGAGATCAACCGCGCCGAGGAACTCGACCTCAAGCCGTGGATCCCCACGCTCAAGTACAACTTCGTGGAGATCACACCGGAGCAGATCTCGGGCCGCGGCTTCACCTTCGGCGAGGAGCCGGAGCGGTATACGGGTTAGGCGAACTGCCGGCCCGGTCGGCGGAACCGGTCGGCCGGTCGTTCAACTCGGCCCACAGTCGTCGCACGCGGGCGTCGATGTCGTCGCGGATCAGCGCCATCCGCTCCGCCCCGTCGATTCCCCGCTCGCTCGGTTCATCGGTGTCCCAGACGTCGATGGCCGAGCGCATCCCGTCGACGGGCTCGAGCCGTGCGGCCGTCCCGAGTACGACGACGCGGTCCGCGCGGCGCATGATGTCGTGATCCACCGCCGCCGCGGTGCCGCCCGACATGTCGGCGCCGAGCTCGGCGAGCGCGACCACGGCCTCTGCGTTGGGGGACTGCCCCAGCGCGGGTCGCGTACCGGCCGAGTGGACCTCCACCGCGTCCCCCGCCGCGTGACGCAGTAGCGCCTCCGCCATCTGGGACTTGCCACGATTGGACTTGCACACGAACAGGACCGTGGGGCGCGCCGGAGCGTGGTGCGTCATCGAGCACCATCCTCAGGCGAGCGGCCGGAGGCCGACATGTCCTGGTGAATCGCGTTCGGGACCGTCGGGTCACCCTTGAACAGACGCTTGCCCGCCCACAGGCTCACGTACACGAGCGCGATGAGCACGGGCACCTCGATGAGCGGCCCGACCACCCCTGCCAACGCCTGGCCGGACGCCACTCCCCAGGTGCCGATGCTCACGGCGATCGCGAGTTCGAAGTTGTTGCCCGCGGCGGTGAAGGCGACCGCGGTGGACTTGGCGTAGTTCAGGCCTGAAGCACGGGCGGCGAGCAGGCTCCCGCCGAACATGAGGATGAAGTAGGCCAGCAGGGGCAGCGCGATCCGCGCCACGTCGAGAGGCCGTCCGATGATGGTGTCGCCCTGGAACGCGAAGAGCACGACGATGGTGAACAGCAGGCCGTACAGCGCCCACGGACCGATCTTGGGCAGGAAGGACTCCTCGTACCACTGCCGCCCCTTGGCCTTCTCGCCGAAGTGCCGGGTGAGGAACCCGGCCAGCAGCGGGATACCGAGGAACACGAGGACACTCAGCGCGATCGCCCATACCGAGAACCCGGCGGTGGTGGTCTCCAGCCCCAGCCAGCCCGGGAGGACCTGGAGGTAGAACCATCCCAGGCCCGCGAACGCGATCACCTGGAACACCGAGTTGATCGCGACGAGCACCGCCGCAGCCTCCCGGTCGCCGCATGCGAGGTCGTTCCAGATGAACACCATCGCGATGCAGCGGGCCAGGCCGACCACGATCAGGCCGGTACGGTACTCGGGGAGGTCCGGCAGCATCAGCCAGGCCAGCGTGAACATCAGCGCGGGACCGACCAGCCAGTTCAGTGCGAGGGACAGCAGGAGAAGCCTGCGGTCCCCGGTGACGCGACGCGTCTCGTCGTAGCGGACCTTGGCCAGGACGGGGTACATCATCACCAGCAGACCGACCGCGATGGGGACCGAGACTCCTCCGACCTCGACCGCCTCCAGCGCCTCGGCGATACCGGGCACCAGACGCCCGAGCAGGAGCCCGAGAGCCATGGCCGCGAGGATCCACACGGCCAGGTAGCGGTCGAGGAAGGACATCCGCGCGGCGACCGGGGCGTCGGGATCGGCGGGGGAAGGGGGGCCGGCGGTCGCCGATACCTGGGTGCTCATGCGCCCAACCCTAGGCAATCCATCGATGTCGGTCAATGTATGACGCACGCCACCGGGTTGTGCGAGCTCAGAACGGTGGCGGGTGGAGGATCTCGTCGAGGAGCTGGTGAACCTGCTCCTCGGCACGGCTGACCACCGGTTTGTTGCGATCCCACCAGCGACCGATGGGAGGCCTGGTGCCATCAGGACTCGCGCGATCGGGGCCGGAGCGGTCGGCCCGGGCGCGTTCTGCGCGGTGGCGGGCGGCACGGCGGGCCCAGTAGGTGGGCTCGGACAGCAGGTCGCCGTCCGCGGTGTCCGGCTCAGGGTTGCGGGCCTGCTGGACGTCCCAGGCGTCCTGTTCGGCTCGGGCCTGTTA